>JAFUHB010000067.1 GCA_017469085.1 Clostridia bacterium | reverse complement strand
GATCTCCTCCACGTTATCGGGCAGGAAATAATAGTAGTTCCCGGCGCTGGCACTGCCGCACATTTCAAAGGCGTGGTTCTTGAGTACCCTCAGGGAATCCGGGAAGGTGACGTCCGTCAGGTTCACACATCCCAGGAAGGCGCTGTCCTCGATCACCTTCGTACCCTCGGGGATGACCGCCTTCGTCAGGCTCTCCCTGCCATAGAAGCCATTGCCGTGGAAGGTGCGCCAGTTGGCATACGTGGTATTGGAGCTGTAGCGCTTGATGCCGTAGATGCCCGCGGGAATGTCCGCCGTCGCGCCTTCACCCTCGTAGCCCACCAGCCAAAGCCTCCGGCCCGTCTTCCCGCCCTCGGTATAGCTTTCGTAGCGGTAGCGGTAGTCGTACTCGCCGGGGGTGGTGTACACATAGTTGCGGTCGGTCAGAAGCGCCGCGGTGGCCGAGGTCTTGCCGCACACCAGCACGCCGTAGAAGTCCTCAAAGGTGTTTGCGCCGCCATTTCGGCCCGCGATGTCCTCCATAGCGTCCGGCAGCACCAGGTAGAAGGGCTCCGTGGCGTTCTGGCCGACGTTCAAAAACGCCTTTGTATCAATGCCCTTCAGCGTGTTCGGCAGGGTGATGTCCGTCATGTTCACGCAGCCGGAAAAGGCGTCGGAGTTGATGCGGCTCACGCCCTCGGGGATGACCAGTTTTGTAAGCTGAGCCTGGTCCTTGAAGGCCCAGTTGCCGATGGCTGTCACGGGCAGGCCTTCGATGACTTTCGGAATCGTCACCTCGGTTGTATCCCCGCTCAGGCCCGTGATGGTCACGCTGTCCGCGCTTGTCGTATAGGTCAGATAGGGCGGCTCAACGCCGTCCAGATATATCCTCGCGGAGCAGCCGCCGAAGGCGTCCTCCCCCACAGCGATGCCCGCCGGCATGAGATACCAGCGCTTCGTGCCGTCGGCACTGCCGCAATCCCGGAACGCCCCGTCGCCGATCTTCTTCAGCGTGGCGGGCAGCCGGACCTCGCTCAGGCTGCTGCCGGCAAAGCTCCTTGGGCGAATGCTCTCGACGCCCTCCGGCACGATCACCACCGAGGCCGAGGACAGGCCCGCAAAGGTCTCCTCCCCGATCTCCTTCAGGTCGGCAGGCAGGGTCAGCGTGCCCTCATCGGCCAAGGCCGGCATCGCAAGCAACGCAGCGAACAGCACGCACAGCAAAAGGAACCAGCGTCTCTCTTTCATGGGCTCATCCTCCTCGGATCTGCCGCGAAGGCGGACATTTCAGTGAAAACCAGTCGCGGCCTATATTTATCTTATGATAATATTAGTCGACTCAGAGCATAAATTTCAAGTCCATGGTCGGCCAAGCGAGGGTTAGTTTTGGATCAGGCGGCCCAAAATCGTGTCTTTGTGTTGTGTTTATCCCTCTTTTTTGATATGATAGCAACGATAGATTTCCCCGTTGGCCCCAAGGGCTTTTTTATGAATACATATATACAAAAGGAGGCGGAGCGCATGCGCGTCGTTCGTCTGTTGAAATCCCGCCCCGCACTGAGCTGCATGCTGTGGGTCGCCCTGTGCTTTTTCCTGACATCGACGGTCTATATGTCCTGGGTCCGCCACCTGATCGCACAGCAGGGCGGCGGGGCGGCCGACATGCTGAGCATGGTCGCGGGCTATACCCTGCAGGCGGCGGGCCTTGCATTGGCCGCGCTGCGCCTGAAGCGCCGGCCGGATGCCGACCATCGACAGCCCTTCATTTTGGTGCTTCTGCTGTTTACGGCCTGCGCCGCCCCCGCGCTCATCAGCCGGACGGCGGCGGGAGCGATCGCTTTCGGGCTGCTCATGAACCTGTTTTGCGGCGCGATCGCCGGGTATTATCTTTACACGCTGGCCATCCTGCCGGAGCCGGATTGCCGGGGCGTCGCCTTCGGCGGCGGTTACGGCATCGCCACGGTCGCCCTCGGGGTGCTGGCGCTGCCGGGAGGCGGGATCATCCTGCAAGGCAGCGGCGCGCTGCTGGGCTGCGTTCCCCTCGCCCTGGTCGCGGCCTTCATCGCCTCGCGCCTGCCCGCTCCCCACCCGCAGGAGACAACCGAGCGTCCCTTGGAGCTGCCCGGGCGGGAGCTGGCGCTGGCCTGCGCCACGGCAGTGCTGCTCAGCCTGGTCAAGAACCTGGGCTTCGGCTTTCCCTCCGCCGACATCGAATCCGGCCTGAAGCCCGAGCTCTCCCGCATGTTCTATGCCGTCGGACTGGTGGCGGCGGGCTTCATCAACGACAGGAGCCGAAAAAACGGCGCCATATGCACGGCGACGGCGCTGATCATCCCCTTTATCATGCTGGGGCTGGCCGGGGAAACCGTCTCCAGCTTTATCTGCTG
>JAFUHB010000066.1 GCA_017469085.1 Clostridia bacterium | reverse complement strand
CATACCTGCTGACGGAAAAGGTGCAGGTGGGCAAGGGCCGGGTAGAAATTTTTGACCTTGGCGAAGCTACCGAAAAGGCCAACGAAGCGCCGCTGTCCGATTATCCGATGATCGGCTCCAAGACCGTCGTCAAGGGCTGCGGAAAATATTATGACATCCCCTGCGACCTCGAGGATATATCCGGCGGCTACCTGATGGAATTGGACCTGGAGGCGCGGTACGACTCCCTGAGCAGCGCTTATGTGACCGAGCGCGGGCAGATCATCTCGATCAAGTCTCCCAAGTACCTGTCCAAGGCGCAGTTTGACTACATCTCCGCCCTGCTCCAGCAGATGGAAAACGCCCTGTTCAGCGAGGACGGCGTCGATCCCGCCACCGGCAAACGCTTTGAGGACATCGTCGATTTGGACAGCGCGGTGCGCAAATATATCTTAGAGGAGCTCGTTTGCAATTTCGACGCCAACAAAACCAGCCAGTTCTTTTATAAAGCCCCCGACCGGGTGGACCCAAAGATCTATTTCGGGCCCGCCTGGGACTATGATATGAGCCTGGGCAACCGCTCGGAGCAGGACGGCGTCCAATTCATCGACCCGGAGGCGCTGGCTGTTGGCGTGCAGGTGCGCATGAAGCTGCCGGTCTATTACCAGGCGCTGTACCGTCTGCTCGTCGTCCGGGACCGGCTTTCCGCCCTGTA
Source organism: Clostridia bacterium (assembly GCA_017469085.1). Classification (GTDB taxonomy): domain Bacteria; phylum Bacillota; class Clostridia; order Christensenellales; family Aristaeellaceae; genus UBA4246. Next base: position 3,443 of record JAFUHB010000066.1, on the reverse strand, counting down.
CCGGGAGGCAAACGTCCTGAAGGCGGCCGAAGCGCTGGCGCTCGGCAACGATCCAGGCACGATCTCCATCGATCAGTGGAGCGAGCGAATCTCCTCCTCCGTCCGCAAGAATTACAATATCAACCCCCACCGCTATTTCGCCCCCTACACCAAGGCCTTCGGAGCGGACGTGCAAAAGCACGTCGATTCCGTAAAGGACTTCCTGCTGCGTCGCGCCAGATATTTGGACGCGCTTTGGTGCGGAGGACAGAATCAGTAAAAAACGCGGCTCCGACAAACGGAGTCCGCGCCATGAAGTAGCTTGATCGATATTTGAGCCGCCAACTCATACTGAAATCAGTATGACCCGGCTCATTTTTCTTCTTTCTGCGGAAAGGTCACGTGCTCAAACAGGTCGTCCTTGGCTTCGTCCGGGCCGACGGTGGTAAAGTACAGACCAAACAGGCTGCAATCCAGCGAGCCGCTGTCCTGCACGTGATGGCGCCCGCGCTGCTGGGAGCCGTGCTTTAAGAAAGCCTCCCTTGCCAGCTCCAGCCCCGTTTTTCCGTCGGCAAAGCGCAGCGGCTGCCGCCAGTCAAAGCGGAGCTGGTTCTCCTTCCAAAGGTGGATATATAGCTTCTGCGGCTGACAAACGCCGTAACGCTCCGCAGATTCCGGGGCGTATTCCGGATCAGCCGCGCATTCCTCCACCGCGCGGATCACGGAGGCCACGGTCACAATATGGTGGGTGTGGCCGTATTCCCCGTTTACGTCCTGCGTCAGCACGACGGGCGGGCGATACTTGCGGATCATCTCGGTCACCCGCTCCACCGGCACTTCCTTGCCGCCCCAGGCCTCATAGGTGCCGATGATCGACGCGCCGGACGTATCGGACAGATAGCCGATCTCCGGATACCAATGAACGCCCATCAGCCACAGCCCGTCCAGCAGCTCGTTCTTGCGGTGCGCGGCCTGACCGCCCACCATGTACATGACCATCACCCGGCGATCCATCTCCCCGGCGTAGGTGGGCAGGAGACCGCCAAACCAAAGGATCTCATCGTCCGGATGGGTCGAAACAACCAGCAATTCCGCGTCGCCCTCCATCACCTGCCAGCGCTGCACCCACCGGGGCAACTCCCCTTCGGACAGCACATACAGACGATTGAGTTGCAGCGGCGTTTCGCCGTCCGCGCTCCTGATCACAAAGCGCTCCGAGGGCTCGGAAAACGGAATCCAGGCGTTTTCAAAGGGGTCGCTGAACTCAGCGAGCAGCTTGCCTTCCTCCGTTTCCACGCGCACGGCGGGAACGGTCTGATAAAAGCCCAGCATGATCCCCTGCGCGGGCTGCCCCTCCGGAGTGGACACGGTCATGGTCGCGTCGCCGGTCTCTCCATCCCAGTAGCGGCGATAATCCTCCTCCAGCACGCGCCGGCGGGAGGACAGATTGACCGACACCGTCAGCGTGCAGCTTTCCGCGATATCGACCGCTTCCTCCGCATACGCGCAAAGACACAAGGCCGTTAAGATGATCAACAACAGGGCCGCCGCCCGAAAAACGCGCACCACAAATCCCTCCCAAATCCAAAGGCTCTGACGGAGCGGTATTATATATCAAGTCACTCATGATTGTAAAGGATCGGACGAGAAGCATTTCTGCCGGAAAGCCGCATAAAGCCGCATAAAACATGCTGAAAATCCTTGCAAAGCGGTCGATCCTCTGTTATAATAGCACCAGTCTATTGATAAAATCGATCGGGCGGAGGCTGTTTTTGAATGAGCGAACAACTCGATAATCTGACCGTTATAGAGCTTCGGCGTCTTGCGCGGGAAAAGGGCATCACCCTGCCCGCGGGCATCAACAAGCAGGGCATCGTAGATCGGCTGCGCGGCAAGCTGTACCCGCAGTCCGTCGCGGCGCAGCGCGCGCAAACCCCTGCGCCTGACGCGGGGAGCGCCGCGCCAAAGCGCGCCTCCATCATCGCGGATGATGATTATGAGGATCAGGACATTCCCGTCCTTTCCGCCAAGACGGTCAACCGTTATCAGCAAAATCCCGTTCAGGTGACCGACCGCACCCAGCAGCGTCAGCCGGCCAAATCCTCCGACGTGCTGAGCACCATTTCAAGCAAGGCGCCCGCCTTCAGCATCGAGGGCGTCCGCGCCTGGCATAATCCCCGCGCGTTCCAGCAGACCAACTATCAGCCCGGCGTGCATACCTATCAGCGGACGCCGGCGCAAAGCAGCGCCCCGCGGACCGATTACCGCCAGCAGAATCACAACGCGCCGCAGACTGCCCAGCGCTTTGGCCCCGCCGAGGAAAACAGCGCCGCGTCGCAGGAAGAGACGCGCACACCGCGTTATTCCTCCGATCCGCGGCCCTATACCCCGCACCAGCGGGATCAGGAGCCCCAGCCCCTCAGCCTGAACCGGGACGGAGGCATCCTGCAAAAAACCACCCTGCCCGAGCTGCTCGCGCAAAGCGACTGCCAGGACCTGACGGGCGTGCTTGCCCTGCGGGCGGACGGCGGCGGCATCCTGACGGGAAGCGGCGCCGACCTGAATGAGCATCCGGTGCTGATCAACGCCACCCAGGTGCGGCGCTTCAACCTGCGAGCGGGTGACGCCGTGGGCGGCAAGGTCAAGCCCCCCAAGGACGGGGAAATGTACCGGGTGATGCTCTACATCACCACCGTCAACGGTTCTCCCGTCGACGATATGAAGACCCGCCCGGCCTTCCTCGGGCAGACGGTCATGCCGCCCACGAAGCGCATGTCCTTTTCCGGGCGGCGCATCGGTTCCCCCGCGCTCAAGCTGATCGACCTGACCTGCCCTTTGGGCTACGGGCAGCGACTCCTGGTTGAATACCCGGACTCGATGGACCGCCTTCGCCTGCTCAGCGGGATCACGGAGACGCTGTCCGCCAATCACGGCAAGCTGCGCGTGATCCTGTTGATGGTGGGCGAAAAGCCTGAGGACATTGCCCAGCTGAAGAGCAGCGAGCAGGTCGAGATCATGACGGCCGATATTTGCGAAACGGCGGAAGGGCAGGCAGCCGCCGTCAGCCTGGCGGTGGAACGCGCCATGCGGCTGTGCGAACAGCGGCTGGACGTGCTGCTCGTAATCAGTTCCCTGCCTGAGCTGATGAACGCCGTCCTGAAGCCCGCCGACGCGCTGCGTGCCCTGGGCGCGGGCCGGGCCTTCAAGGAGGGCGGCAGCCTGACCACGCTGGCGCTCACCCCCTCGGCGCATGACTATCCTGCCTTTGAGCGGGTCGCCTCCGCGCAATGGCGAGTCGCGCCCTCTGAGGAGGCGCCCTTCGCGCTGGACCTGGCTGCCTGCCGCAATCAGTTTGCCGATAATCTGCTGACCGACGCAGAACGCGAGCTGGCTGAGCAGGCGAAGAGCGCCAACTGACCGTTCTTTTCGGGTGTTTTTCGGATGTTTGGCGTGATTATGATTTG
>JAFUHB010000065.1 GCA_017469085.1 Clostridia bacterium | reverse complement strand
GATGCGCCGAATGATTTCCTCGATCTCAGGGTTGAGGGAACGCACCAGGGAGAGCTCCCACTTTTCCAGAGCCTCCTGCATGACGGTGTGGGGGGTATAGGCGAAGGTGCGCTTTGCGATCGCCAGCGCGTCCTCAAAGGAAAGCCCATCGGCCGTCAGCAGGCGGATCAATTCGGGGATGGAAAGCGTGGGATGGGTATCGTTCAGCTGAATCGCGTACAGCTCGCTGAAGCGGCTGTAATCGCTGCCGTTTTCCTGGCGGTAGACGCGTAGCATATCCTGCAAGGACGCGCTGGACAGTACGTACTGCTGCTTGAGCCGCAGGAGCTTTCCTGCGCGGGCGCTGTCGTTGGGGTAGAGGAATTTGACGATATCCTCCGCCACGTTCTTATCCTGGGCGGCCTTTTGATATTCCTGGCGGTTGAAGGCCTCAAAGTCGATTTCATGCAGGCTTTCGGTCTGCCACAGGCGCAGCGTGCCGACCACGCCGTTTTGATAACCGATTACGGGCATGTCGTAAGGCACGGCCTTCACGGGATGCTTGTCGATGGGTACCAGCACCGCCTGATCGTCCCTACGGATGCTCCAGGGATCGCCGTAGCGGGACCAGTCGTCGGGCGCTTCCTTTTGGCGGCCGTTCTCAAAATACTGATAAAACAGGCCGTAGCGATAACGGAGGCCGTAGCCGATCACTGGCAGATCCAGCGTGGCCGCGCTGTCCAGGAAACAGGCGGCCAGACGTCCAAGGCCGCCGTTGCCAAAAGCGTCGTCCTCGATATCCTCGAGCTTTTCCAGCGGCGCTCCCGCCTCGGCAAACAGGGCTTTGACTTCGTCCAGCAAGCCCAGGCACAGCAGATTGTTATAAACAAGACGACCCACTAAAAATTCCGCGGACAGATAGGCGGCCTGGCGTTTGCCGCTCCGACGACTGTCGGTGGCCATCCAATCGGGCGCGATCAGGGTCATGACCGCGTTGCCCAGCGCGTTGTGGAGCTGATGAGGCGTCGCCGCGCGCAGATCCACGTGGGCGTAGGTTTGAAGATTGGTTTTCGTTAATTCAAGAATGGTTGCGGGGTTGGGTTTTGTCATGAGGTTATATTTCTCCTGTATTCTCGGTTCAAAAGCTGCATGCGCTTGAGCGGCGCGTCGGATAGGTCGCCCGGCTGCATCCGATAGCGCCAATTACTGCCGCCGACGGTGCCAGGATAATTCATGCGGGCGGAATTGTCCAACGCCAAGTAATCCTGGATGGGGATCACAGCGCGCTCCGCATCGGAGGCGAGCACGGTGCGGATCATACCATCGCAGATATCGTCTCCCTCGCGCAGCTTGAGGATGCGCAACGCGTTTTGGCGGGCGAGGCCGTCGATGCGGTTCCACCAGCCCAATACGGTATCGTTGTCGTGCGTGCCGGTATAGGCGACGCAGTTGTTGTGGATATTCGCCGGATGATGCGGGTTGCTCTCGTCGCCGTCCAAGCCGAATACCAGCACCTTCATGCCCGGATAGCCGCAGGCGTTCAGCAGGGAGCGGACGCGGGCGTTGACCTCGCCGAGATCCTCGGCGACGACGTCCAGCCCGGGCAGGCTGCGCTTGACCTGGCGGAAAAAGAGCTTGCCCTGATTTTTGACCCATTTGCCGTTTTTCGCCGTCGTCTCCCGCGCGGCAATGGAATAGTAATTCGCGAAACCGATGAAGTGGTCGATGCGAATGATGTCGAAACGGTCGTGAATGCCGGAAAGCCGGTCGATCCACCATTGATAGCCGGTCGCCCACAGGGCCGTCCAGCGATACAGGGGATTGCCCCATAACTGGCCGTCTGCGGAAAAATAATCGGGGGGAACGCCGGCAACGCGCTGCGGGTTCAGGTCCCGATCGACTTGAAACAGCTTCGGGTGCTGCCATACGTCGGCGCTGCCGGGAGCTACGTAAATCGGGATATCGCCAAACAGCAGGATATCCTTTTGGCGGGCATAATCCTTCAGCTGTTTCCATTGAAGGTCAAAGAGGTACTGCAGGAAGCAGTGATAGCGTACCCGCGTCTGGAACTCGGACAGCAGCCGCTCCGTTTCCCGGTTACGATCCATATAATAGCGCCTGGCATTCACCGGCCACTCATAAAACCAGCCGAAGCGCTCGGTAAGGGCCTGGTATTGGGCATAAGGCGTGACCCAAGGCGCGCTTTGCGAGAAGGCTTCTAATTCACGGTCCAGGCTGCTGCCGGCGCGCTCAAAGGCCTTTTCAAGGGCGGATTTTTTAAGGGACTCGACCCGTTCAAAATCCACCTGCGCGGAAGGGGAGGACAAGGGAAGCTCGTCACGCCGAAGCAGTCCCATTTCGACGAGCGCCTCCAAATCGATCAGCAGCGGATTGCCCGCGAACGTAGAGGGGCTTTGGTAAGGCGAGCTGCCATAGCCCACAGGCCCGACGGGCAGCATCTGCCAGATCCTTGTGCCGGACGCGCTCAGAAAATCGATCAGCTCGCGCGAAGGACCGCCCAGCGTGCCGATGCCCTCGGGGCCGGACAGGGAGGTGATATGTACAAGCAACCCGCTTTGACGCATATGGTAAGCCTCCTGAAAGGAGTGTTTTGATCCTGATCTCTGCTTTCATTTTTAAGTCGCTGCCTCACCTTTTCCGTCCTGGCTTTGCTACGCCGAAACGAAAAAGCTGTGGCAGCTTTGTTAAATAAATGGAGATTCGTCTGAATATCTGTCAGCCGATGACCTGGCCGTCCTTGTTGAACACGGGCAGCTTTTCCAGATAAATCAGGTCCTCGCGCTTTTGCGCGTCGCCCTCGGCCAGGATGGCCATCCGGCCGACGATATTGCCGCCCGCCTGGTTCACGAGGGCCTCGAGCGCCTTTAAGGATTCACCGGTGCTGATGACGTCGTCCACGATGAGCACGCGGCGGCCCTTGAGGTCCTCAGCGTCCTGCTGGTCCAGGCAGAGCGTTTGTTCCTTGGCGGTCGTGATGGAACGCACGGTGGTGGAGAACACGCCGCGCATATAAAGCTTGGGCACCTTGCGGGCGATCAGGTAGTGGTTTTCGCCCGCCTGTTTGGCCATTTCATAAACAAGGGGGATCCCCTTGGATTCCGCGGTGATCATGACGTCGTGCTCGGGGGCCTTCTTGAGCAGCTCACGGGCGCAGGCCTCGGTCAGCTCGACGTCGCCGAAAATCACGAACGCGCCGATATACAGGTCATCCGTGACGCGGCAGATCGGCAGGTCGCGCTCCAAACCGGCGACCTTCATACGGTAAAACATATCCTGGGACATGACAGCTTCTCCTTTGACGATTCATTCGTATGTCGTAAGAAAAATTCTTACAGCTTATTTTATACGCAAACGCGGCGCTTGTCAAATTCTATTGCTTTTCTGCGCTGAATCATTGAATGTATTTGCAGGATTGTCTAAAAACTGTTTCGGCGTTGACGAATGAGGGCGGAAAGTGTAATATCAGCCTAAGGGATCATTGCGTCCTGAAGAGAAGGAGTGAACGTCGCAGTGAACAGGATCTTACGGAAGGAACGGCTGAATTCCTCGGTCACGCTGATGGAGGTGGACGCGCCGCTCGTAGCGCGCAAGGCGGAGCCGGGGCAGTTTATTATTTTGCGGGCGGATGAGGACGGCGAGCGCATCCCGCTGACGGTCGCTGATTTTGATCGGGAAAAGGGAAGCGTGACGATCATTTTCCAGATCGTGGGGGGCACCACCAAACGGCTCGATATGCTGAACGAAGGCGACTATATCCGGGATTTTGCCGGCCCCCTTGGCAGGGCGACCCATACGGAGGGCTTAAAAAAGGTCGCGGTGGTCGGCGGCGGTGTCGGCTGCGCCATCGCGTATCCGGTCACCAAGAAGCTGTTTGAGCAGGGAGCGGAGGTGCATGCCATCGCCGGCTTCCGAAGCCATGACCTAGTAATCCTGGAAAATGAGTTTGCCGCCCATTCCACGCGGTTTTTGCGCATGAGCGACGACGGCTCCTGGGGCGAAAAGGGGCTTGTCACCGACGCTTTGCGGGGGCTGATCGAGGCCGGGGAGCGATATGACGAGGTGATCACCATCGGCCCGCTGCCTATGATGAAATTCGTTTGTTTGCTGACGAAGGAGTACGGCATCAAAACGATCGCCAGCATGAACCCGATCATGATCGACGGCACGGGCATGTGCGGCGGCTGTCGCCTGACCGTGGGCGGAGAGACAAAGTTCGCCTGTGTGGACGGCCCGGAGTTTGACGGCCATCTGATCGACTTTGACGAGGCGGCTTCGCGCGGGCGGATGTACGCCGGCTTTGAGCGGCACGCCTATGAGGAAGCCTGTCGGCTGCTGAACGCAAAGGAGGCGAGTGAACCGTGCCTGTGATCCAGAAAAAGCACCCGATGCCGACGCAGGAGCCTGCCGTTCGCGCGCGTAATTTTCAGGAGGTCGCGCTGGGCTACACCAAGGAGATCGCCTTGAGCGAGGCCGCGCGGTGCCTGAATTGCCGCAACCAGCCCTGTGTGCAGGGCTGCCCGGTCAATATCAATATCCCGGCGTTCATCGGCCTGGTCAAGCAGGGGGATTTTGAAGGCGCGTACCGCGTGATCAGCCAGGCGTCCTCCCTGCCGGCGGTGTGCGGCCGCGTTTGCCCGCAGGAAACGCAATGCGAGAGCAAATGTACCCTGGGCGTTCGTTTTGAGCCGGTAGGGATCGGCCGCCTGGAGCGCTTTGTGGCTGACTGGCACAACGAAAACGCCGCGGACACCGTGGAAAAGCCGGCGCAGAACGGGCATCGCGTGGCTGTAGTCGGGTCCGGCCCCAGCGGCCTAACCTGCGCGGGCGACCTGGCCAAGAAAGGCTATCAGGTGACGGTGTACGAAGCCTTGCATACGGCGGGAGGCGTGCTGGTGTACGGCATCCCGGAATTCCGTTTGCCCAAGGCGATCGTCGCCAGAGAAGTGGAAACCTTGAAAGCGCTGGGCGTCCAAATTGAAACCAACGTGATCATCGGCAAGACGCTGACCGTGGACGAGCTCCTGGAGGATGGCTTTGAGGCGGTCTTTATCGGCTCGGGCGCGGGCCTGCCCAATTTTATGGGGATCCCGGGCGAGGCGCTCAAGGGCGTTTATTCGGCCAATGAATTTTTGACCCGTTCCAACCTGATGAAGGCCTATCTCCCCGATCCACAGACGCCCATCATGAAGGGCGGAAGCGTGGCCGTGGTGGGCGGCGGCAACGTGGCGATGGACGCTGCGCGCACGGCCCTGCGTCTGGGCGCAAAAAAGGTGTACATCGTTTATCGCCGGTCGATGGAAGAATTGCCGGCGCGCCGGGAGGAGGTCGAGCACGCCGAGAAGGAGGGCATCGAGTTCCGCCTACTGTGCAATCCGCTGGAGATCCTGGGATATCAAAACCCCGAGAATCCGCGGGATGAGCGAAACGGCTTTGTGACCGGGATGCGCTGCATCCGCATGGAGTTGGGAGAGCCGGACGCCTCCGGCCGCCGCCGTCCCGTGCCGATCGAGGGGTCCGAGTTCATGCTGGACGTCGATACCGTGATCATGGCGATCGGCACCAGCCCCAATCCGCTGATCAAATCGACCACGGAAGGGCTGGAGGTCAATCGGCGCGGGGGCATCATCGTGGATGAAGCGGGCCTGACGTCGAGAAGGGGCGTTTACGCGGGCGGCGACGCCGTGACCGGCGCAGCGACCGTGATTTCGGCCATGGGCGCGGGCAAGGTCGCCGCACGGGCGATCGATGAAGCGCTGCGCGGCGCATAACCGGCGCTCGTCATGGGAGAACTAAAGGGGGACGTATGAGGCTTTATCTTTGCCCCAATACGGGCACGGCGGAGCGGCTGCGGATGGCGAGGCTGTTGGCCGACGCGCTCCTGAGCGCCGGGCTGGACGTCGTCCTTTCCCCGGCGGACAGCGGGCTGCTGTTCGGCGATATGAGCCGGGCCTGCCCGGAGCTGACGGGCTGTGACATGGTCCTGTCCGTCGGCGGAGACGGGTCCGTGCTTCGCGCGGCGCAATTGGCGGTCCGATATGACCTGCCGGTGCTCGGCGTCAACAGCGGGCGGCTTGGGTATCTGTGCGCCCTTTCTGCGGATCAGGCCGCCGGGCTCACGGCCGAAGCGCTTGCCGCATTGCCGGTGCAGCGGCGCTCCCTGCTCGGCTTCCGGTTAAACGGCGAGGAGCGCTTTGCGGTCAACGACATCGTGGCCGCGCGCAGGAGGCTGGCCGGCACCCTCTCCGCCGGCGTATGGCGGGGAGAAGAGAGGCTGTTGTCCTTCCGGGGCGACGGTCTGATCGCGGCGACCCCGACCGGCTCGACGGCCTACAACCTTTCCGCCGGCGGTCCCGTGCTTTTGTGGGACAGCGGCTGCTTCTCGCTGACACCCGTCTGCGCGCATACGTCCGGCGTTGTGCCGCTGGTGGTGCCGGATACGGACCGCTACCGTCTGACGGTCAGCGAGACGGGCGGCGATCCCGCCGATTTGATGGCCGATGGCGTCGACATGGGTGAAATGCGGGAGGAGCTGACGATTTACCGTTATCATAGAGACCTCAAAATCGTGGTGTCCGCAAGAGCTTGATCATCTGCATATTTTTACTGCGTCCAGCGGCGAAAGCGGCGTTTGGGCGCTCTTTTTCATTCACAGACGCGCGCGTGAGTAAGGCGTTTGTATAAATATTTTTTCGTTTTGATGCAACAAAACCTCGTCCTGATCCGTCTTATATACAGGGTGTCAATCATGTACACCCGAAGAGGAGGAGAGAGGTTTGTCGATCAAGCTTCGTTTCTGCGCCGCGCTGCTCGCGCTGTGCCTGTGGCTCGCGCCGTCCTGTATGGCGGACAGTATGCATGATCCGCTGGACAACCCGAGCTTCGACGTGCAGATCACCGTGGGCTATGACGGCGTCATGACCTATGGACGCGTCATGCCGGTCCGTGTGCGGGTCGAAAATCAGGGGGCGGATTTCAGCGGCCTTGCGGCGATCAACGTTTATATGAGCCGCGCAGAATATAACCGGTATGAGATGGAGCTCGATTTGCCGTCCGGTACGGTCAAGGAGCTCCTGTTTCCCGTTGCCGTTTACAGCAGGCAGCGCACGTTTACCGTGGAGCTGATCCAGGACGGGAACAAGGTATGCGCCGTGAACGCGGTGCCGGATACGGTGATCAGCCCCAACGTGTCGATGATCGGCGTCCTCTCGGACCGGGCGAGGCTGCTTAGCAATATGAGCGTCGACATGGAGAACGACGAGCTGATCCGTGGAGAATACTGGAAAACCGTGCCCCTGACCCCGGAAACCTTTCCAGACAGCCCGGCGATGCTGGATTCCTTTTCCATGCTGGTGGTCGATAACGTGGATGTGAATACGCTTTCGGTATCGCAGCGTCAGGCGCTGGAAAAATGGCTGAACAATGGCCATATCCTCTTTTTGAGCGGCGGCGCGGAGGCCGACCTTGTGTTTCCCGCTTTTGAGAAAACGACCGGCGTGCGTGCCGGCAGGCTGGTCACGGATGTGGATGTAACGCCGGCGCTTTCCAAGGCGGTCGGGATTTCCCGAACGCCATTAGGCAAGGGCGTGGCGATCACGGAGGCGAGCGGCGAGGGCGCGATCGCCGCCGAAGGCGATCATCCCCTGGTGTTCAAAACGGTTGTCGGGGCGGGGCGTATCTATACCTTCGCTTTTTCCCTGGCGGATCAGAGCCTCGGCCAATGGCAGCCCTTTGGCAGCTGGTGGCAGCGCCTTTTGCTGGAGACAGATCCGACCCTGTATGATACCTGCCGATACGCCAATGAGAGCAGCGTGAACTTTATCGACGGCTCGGGCCTGGTGCCCTTCTCGGAAAACAGCAATCTCTTATTTGCGTCAATTGCGGCAATCCTGAGCCTTGTGATCGGTTGGGGGCTTTACGCGATCCTCCGTAAGAAGGATCGGCGTCACCTGCTCTGGGCGCTGCTGCCGGCCTGCTCGGTCCTGGCAGGAATCGTGATTCTGCTGCTGGGCGCGTTTTCTCCGGTCAGCAAGGCCGGCCTGGTGAGCATCGCTCAGGTCACCCAGGACGCGAGCGGCGTTATCAGCGCGACCACCAGCCTTTCGCTGGCCGCGCCGGAAAAAGGGGCGCATGAGATCAGCGTCCTCCGGGGTACGATCAAGCCGTACTCCTACGACTATTATGATTATTATACGGAGGATCAGCCCTCGGAGCCGGTTACGCTGCGCTATCGCATGATCAACGGTCAGCGGAGCGCCTTATCGCTGACCCAGGCCCAGCCCTGGACTGTCAGCCGCGCCTATGTGCAGGACTCCCTCGATATTGCGGGACGGGTGGAGGCCCGGCTCTGGATGGAGGAGGACGGCCTGCACGGAACGATGAAAAACGAGCTGGGGTTTGATCTGAGCGAGGGCGTTGTGATGACGCGGCTGGGCTTTGCATCCGTGCCGGCGCTGGGCAATGGAGAGGAATACGTTTTTTCCATGCGCCGGGCGACGGTCAAGGACCCCAAAAAGCCCGTGTATCTGGACGGCTATATGTACGAATCCATTGCCGGCACAGGCACGGACATGTATGATCTGATCGACGAGTACGTGTACCATACCAGTCAGCTAAAGAAGCCGACGGATCGGGTGATGTCGCCGGAAAACGCCCTCAAGGGCACGCTGATCTCCTCCTGCATTTCGGACAGGTATATTTATACCAGCAGCTATGTGGGGCTCGATCCGGAGGCGTTCTATTACATCGCGTTTCATGATGAGCTGGGTGAGGTGGAGGCCTGGCTGGACGGAGAGCCCCTGACACGCAAGGAGGCCCGCGGCGTGGTCTGTGTCAAGATCCCCTTCCTGTCGGTCGGGCCGACGGGCGTCGTATACTTCGCGCCTGGCCAGGTGCTTGCGCAGCGCATTTTGCTGACGGACACATATCTGCCGAAGCTGGACGCTCAGGGGCGCGCCGTTGTGGATGAGGTCGACAGCATGACGGCCTGGTACGAGCTTTCCGAGCGGCCGAGCTTTGTGTTTCAGCTGCCCGATGTGGCGGGCTTCAGCGCCGAGTCGATGACGATCCTGCTGGAATCCTACGGAGTAAAGACCAAGCTGTACCTCTACGATCCGCAGACGATGGAATGGCAGGAGGGCCCGATCAACGAGGCCATTGCCAATCCGGGACGCTATCTGAACGGACAGGGACAGCTGATCATTCAGCTGCGCTCCGATCAAAACGGGGTCAATTACGAGGCGCGCACGCCGCAGCTGCTGTTGGAAGGGAGGACGGATCATGCTGAATATTGAGGGCTTGACCCGCTATTACGGTAAATTCCTGGCGCTTGACCATTTGGACCTGACGATCGGCGACGGCGAGCTGCACGGCTTTGTCGGGCCGAACGGCGCCGGCAAAACCACCACCATGCGCATCCTGGCGACCCTGCTTGCTCCCTCCGCCGGCAGCGCGCAGATCGACGGCGTCGAGCTGATCGGAGGAGGGAAAAGGGCCCGGCGGTTGGTGGGATATATGCCCGATTTCTTCGGCGTATACGATAATCTGCGCGTCGGCGAGTACCTGGATTTTTACGCCCGATGCTACGATATCGGCAAGGTACAGCGGCAGCGGATGACCGATCAGCTGCTCGAGCTCGTGCATTTAAGCGATAAGCGGGATGAGATGGTGGACGCGCTGTCCCGCGGCATGAAGCAGCGGCTGTGCCTGGCCCGTTCGCTGATGCACGATCCCAAGCTCCTGATCCTGGACGAGCCCGCCTCCGGCATGGACCCGCGGGCGCGGGCCGAGATGAAGGGAATATTAAAAACCCTCAAGGAGATGGGAAAGACGGTGCTGATCTCCTCCCACATTCTTCCGGAGCTCTCCGAGATGTGCGACAGCCTGACGATCCTGGATCACGGCAAGCTGGTGTTCTCCGGCACGGTGGACGCTCTGGCTGAGAAAATGAGCGGGGACGCGCCGGTCGATATCCGGTTTACGCCTACCGCAAGCGAGGGACAGGTGGAGAACGCCGTGTCCGTGCTGCGCGAGCTGCCCTATGTAAGCGGCATCACGCAGGAGGAGAGCCGTTTCCTGCGTGTTCGCGTGGAGGGCGGCGAAAAAAATCGGGCCGACCTGTTGTGCGAGCTGATGGCGCGGGAAATGCCGGTGCTTGATTTTCACCGGGAGCCAATGAATCTGGAAAAGGTGTTTATGGAGGTGACGCAGGATGCTTAACCCGATCCTTGCTTCGTCCGCGCGTCGGCGGATGCGCGCGCCGCGGACCATGATCGTCTGGTCGGCCTACGCGCTGGCCCTGCTCCTGATCGCGCTGTTTATGCAGTCCCGTTTTCTGGGTGGTCAGGTATACTTGGCGCGGATGAACGGCGTCATTACCCTGTATGCGATGCTGGTCGGCACGCAATTTGCTTTGCTTTTATTGACTGCGCCACTGATGACGGCTGGTGCGATCGCCTCCGAGCGGGAGAGAAGAACGCTCGAGCTTTTGCTGGTGACCAATACGGGCAGCGTGCGCATCGTATTCGGCAAGCTGATGGAATGCTTCGCATACCTGACGCTGCTGGTGGCGGGCGGCCTGCCCACGATGTGCGTCGTGCTGCTGTTTGGGGGAATCACGCTGCCAGAGATCCTGACGGCGGAATGCTTCCTGCTGATGGTCGCCCTGGGCGTCGCCTCGATCGGCGTATTCTGCTCGTCCTTTGCGAAAAGCACGGTATCGGCCGCAATCTTTGCCTTCCTGATGATGCTGGTGATCGGGGCGGCGTCGGCGCTTCCGCTCCTAAATGGGTATACGCAGAAGGTGACAGACGTCCTGTATGACCAGCAGCGTTACGTCGCAATGAGCCCGGTGGAGGCGCTTCGATGGATCTCTGTGCCCGTCTGCCTGAACCCGGTCATAGGCCTCATCAGCTTGCTGGAAGCGCATACCGGGCTGTTCCATTTCCTGACGGACCGCGGCTGGGGCAGGATACTTGCTACGTATATGCTGATGGATAAGGCGGGCTTCATCCGGGTGGCCCTCCTGAACGGCGGCGCGGTGGCCGTGATCGGCCTGACGCTCACGCTGCTGGGCGCGATGATCATCCGGCCCCATCGCCGCGTCAGGCGGAGTAAGAAGAAATGACGCATGATCATTCGATGGCCCGTGCGCTGCGCCCCGCAAGGCGCAGACTTCGGCGGGGAAACGGCAGGTCGGGCTGGCAGTGGGGGCTCATCACCGGACTGTGCCTTGCCGTTGCGCTGACGTTCCTTTCCTTCCTGATGCCGATCGAATATCGGGCGGAGCGAGCCGTTATCCTGGTGCTGTGCTGCCTTTTCCTCGGTCTGGCTACTGGCCTTTGTATTCCGGTCAGCGATGCGCGCGCGGCCCGTGCGGCGGATCGAAATGGCCTCAGCGAGCGGGCGCAGACGGCCCTGGAGCTTGAACAAAGCGATGCTGCGATGTACGATTTGCAGCGAGAGGATGCGCTCGCGGCGCTCAACGCCTTTGACGCGCGGCGCATCCCGATGCCGGGATTCAAGCATCCCTTGCGCATCCAGGCGGGGCTTTGCCTGCTTTGCGCCCTTTTATTGCTGCTGCCTGACCCGCAGAAGCAGGCCGTGCTGGAAAGGCAGGCCTTCCGGCAGGAGCTCGAGGGGCTTCAGGAAAAGCTGGAGCAGGCCGAGGACGCGCAAAGGGAAACGCTTTCTTCGGTCGATCGGGCGGCGCTTCAAAAATTCACACAGGCGCTTAAAAAGGAGTTGGCCGAGTCGCGGGACCGCGAGCAGGCCATGCTTGCGCTGTCAGACGCCCAGGAGAGGCTGGAGGCCGAGCGGGCGAAAACGGCGCGGGAGGCCGCTGTGCTGGCGGAAGCCATGCGGGGAGCGGGCTTAAGCGAAGCGCTGGCCGCCCTCCAAAACGGAGACCGGGCAGCGTTATCAGAGGCGCTGCAGAACGCCGGAACGGCTGCTCTTTCCGCCGCGGCGGAGGCGCTGAACAGGGGAAACGCAAGCGCGGCAGCCGAAGCCTTGCAAAGCGGCGGGAGCGCTCTGCAGGCCGGACTCAGTCAGTTGAGCGGCGCGTTATCCGCCATGAAGGGCGGCATGAAGGGCGCACAGCAGACGGGCAGTAGCGGGCAGAGCGGCGCGCAGGGCTCAAGCGGCCAGGGGACGGGTAGCACGGGCCAGAGCGGGGCCGGAGGAAACGCGTTCAACAATCGTCAGGGGGGTGGAGGCGCGGGACAGGGCACCAGCAACGAGGACGCCGGCTACTCTGAGGGCGCGCAGCAGGGCGGCCGCCGTGGGTCGGAAACGGGCCGATACCGCGAAAAGGAATATGAGCGCATTTATGATCCGACCCGCCTGAACGCTTCGGAGACCGCCTTGAGTGCGGAACTGGAAAGGGGCGAGGGCGATTCCGCGCAGGCGGAAGCGGGCACCGCGCCGGGTACGCTGGGGGATACCGTGCCCTATCGGCAGGTGGTGGCCGAATACGAGCAGACCGCGGTGCAGGCGGCTGACCGCGCGGCGGTTTCACAGGCCGAACGGGCTTGGATCAACGAGTATTTTACGTATATCACACAGGAGGATGAATGAAATGACGGACCGGACCGAGATTGAAGCGTTCGCTTCCCGATTTGAGGCGCTGCGCGCGGAGATCGCGCGGGAGATGATCGGCCAGGAGGAGGTCGTGGAGCTTTTGCTGCTGGCGGTGGTGGCCGGAGGCAACGTATTGTTGGAGGGCGTGCCGGGCCTTGGCAAGACCCACCTGGTGCGCACGCTGTCCAAGGTGCTGGACCTTCCCTTTTCCCGCATCCAGTTTACGCCGGACCTGATGCCCGCCGATATCACGGGCACCGATATACTGGTCAAAACGGAGAACGGGTCGGAATTCCGTTTCCGTGAGGGGCCGCTGTTTTCCTCCATCGTGCTGGCTGACGAGATCAACCGCGCGACGCCCAAAACACAGGCGGCGCTGCTGGAGGCCATGCAGGAGCATGCCGTGACCGCCGCCGGCAAGACCAGGCCGCTGCCCGAGCCCTATTTCGTGATGGCGACTCAGAACCCGATTGAGCAGGAGGGTACCTATCCGCTGCCCGAGGCGCAGCTCGACCGGTTTCTGTTCAAGATCCTGGTGCCCTTCCCGACGCTCGAGGAATTGAACGGCATCGTCGATCTGACCGTGAAGCCGGGCGGCGGACAGGCGCGGCAGGTGGCCGGAGCGGAGGATATCCTTGCGATGCGCCGGGTCGCGGGAGAGGTGCCGATTGCAAAAAGCGTGCAGGAATTCGCGCTGCGCCTCGTACTGAGCACCCATCCGGAGCTTCCGGACGCTCCGGAAACCGCCAAGGGTTATCTGCGCTTTGGCGCAAGTCCCCGCGCGGCGCAGGCCATCCTGTCGGCCGCCCGGGTGCGCGCGCTGACCAAGGGACGCTATAACGTTGCCTTTGAGGACATTCGCTTTGTCGCGCCGGCGGCCCTTCGTCACCGCCTGGGGCTGAGCTTTGAGGCAATTTCGGAGGGAAAGACGGCGGACGACGTGATCGCCCTGCTGCTTTCCCACCTGGAGGAAGGCGCAAATGCTCAGCGATGAATTCCTGACCCGGCTGGAACGGTTTTCCTGGCATCTGAGCCAGCTGTCGTCCGGCGGGGCGGGCGGCGTCCGCCGATCCGGGGCGCTCGGCGCGAGCGCGGAGTTTTCGGATTTCCGCGAATACGCGGCGGGCGACGATATTCGCCGGCTCGATTGGAACGCCTACGCCCGGTTTGATAAGCTGTTTCTGAAGCTGTTCATAGAGGAGCAGGAGGCCTGCGTGACCGTTTTCCTGGACGCGAGCGCCTCCATGGAGGAAAAATGGGAGACGGCCGTAAAAACGGCGGAGGCGGTTTCCTATCTGGCCCTCTGCGCGGGGGACCGGACCCGATTATTGATCGCGCAGGACGGGCAGGCGGCCGCTACGCGCTGGTTCACCGGGCGTCGCGCCTGGCCGGAAATATCCGAAACGCTCGATCGATACCGGTCGTCGGGCAAATCTGGGCTCCTGCGCGCCGCGCAGGGGCAGGCGGTTTACCCTAAGGGCTACACCTTTTTGATCACCGACGGATATCCGGAGACGGAGCCGGAGGCGACGATATCCTACCTCCGTTATCGGGGGCAAAGCCCGGTGCTGTTGCAGGTGCTTTCCGCCTTTGAGCTTCATCCGGACGCGGAGGGCGCGTTGCGCCTGACGGACGCCGAGAGCGGCGACAGGACGGATTTGATTGTGGACATCGGGCTGCTGCGGCAGTATGAGCAAAGCCTTCGCGCCTTTTTGAGCGAAATCAGGGAGCTTTGCAAGCGGCAGGCGACGGCGTATGCGCTGATCGGCGGAAATGAGTTTGAAAGCGCCTTCCTTCAGGGACTTGCCGGGGCGGGCATGATCGAATAGGAGCAATGATGATGACATTTTTATCCCCTGCCTTCCTGTGGGGGTTCCTGTCGCTGCCGCTGATCACGGCGCTGTATCTGCTTCGGCGGCGTTATCAGCCAAGGAGGGTCCCCAGCGATCATCTGTGGCGGCAGGCGCAGCGGGATTACGCGGCCAATCACCCGTTTCAGCGCCTCAAGAGGAACCTGTTGCTGCCCGTTCAGCTGCTGATGGCGGCGGTGCTGACGCTGGCGCTGGCCCGGCCCGCGCTGTTGACCGAGCGGGTGGGTCAGGCGGTGCTGATTTTTGACCTTTCGGCCAGCATGGCGGCTGACGAGGGCGGACAGACCCGAATGGATTCGGCCAAACGCCAGGCGGAAGAATTGCTCAACGGCCTTCATCCGGGAGATACGGTCAGCGTACTGACCGCCGGCGTGACGACCGGCCAGCCCCTTTCCGCCAGCGCGGATCGGTCGGCGGCCCTGCGCGTCATTCGCGGTCTCCAGCCGACCGGGG
>JAFUHB010000064.1 GCA_017469085.1 Clostridia bacterium | reverse complement strand
TCTGGCCCAGGTTCTTGGCCAGCTCCTCGATCTCTTCGGTCATATCCAGGTGCGGCACGAACTCGTGCAGCGGCGGATCCAGGTAACGCACGGTCATGGGACGGCCTTCCAGGGCCTTGTACATGGCTTCGAAGTCGCCCTGCTGCATCGGCAGGATCTTGGCCAGGGCCTTTTCGCGCTGTTCCTTGGTATCCGAGAGGATCATCTCACGGACGGCCGCGATACGGGAGACCTCGAAGAACATATGCTCGGTGCGGCACAGACCGATGCCCTCGGCGCCGAAGGCAACCGCCTGCTTGGTGTCGCGCGGGGTGTCGGCGTTGGTGCGGACCTGCAGCTTGCGGGCGGCGTCAGCCCAGCTCATGAAGCGGGCGAAATCGCCGGAGATGGAGGCTTCCACGGTGGGAATCAGGCCGTCGTACACGTTGCCGGTGGAGCCGTCGACGGAAATCAGATCGCCCTCGTGATATTCCTTGCCGTTGATGGTCACGGCAGTTTCATCCGCGTTGAACTTCAGGTCGCCGCAGCCAACGACAGCGGCGCGGCCCATGCCGCAGGCAACGACCGCCGCGTGGGAGGTCATGCCGCCAAACGCGGTCAGGATGGCCTGGGAGAAGTCCATGCCTTCGATATCCTCAGGGGTGGTCTCCTTGCGGACGAGGATGACCTTTTCCTTGTTCTTGCCGTGCTCGGCAGCCTTGTCGGCGGTAAAGTAGATCGCGCCGACACCGGCGCCGGGAGAAGCGGGCAGGCCCTTGGCAATGACGGGAGCCTTCTTGAGGGCGTCCTGATCGAAGGCCGGGTGCAGCAGGCTGTCCAGCTGCTTGGGCTCAACCTTGAGCACAGCCTCTTCCTCGGACAGCACGCCTTCGTCCACCAGGTCAACGGCGATCTTCAGAGCGGCCTGCGCGGTGCGCTTGCCGTTGCGGGTCTGCAGCATGAAGAGCTTGCCTTCCTGAATGGTGTACTCCATGTCCTGCATATCGCGATAGTGGGCTTCCAGCTTGTTGGCGGTGTCCACGAACTGCTGGTACACTTCGGGCATCTGCTCCTGGAGGTGGCTGATGGGGCTAGGGGTCCGGATGCCGGCCACGACGTCCTCGCCCTGGGCGTTCAGCAGATATTCGCCGTACAGCTTCTTTTCGCCGGTGGAGGGGTTGCGGGTAAAGGCAACGCCGGTGCCGGAGGTCTCGCCCATGTTGCCTAACACCATGCTCTGCACGTTGACGGCGGTGCCCCAATCGCCGGGGATATCGTTCATGCGGCGATAATAGAACGCGCGGGGGTTGTCCCAGGAGCGGAACACGGCCTTGACCGCTTCCATCAGCTGCACCTTGGGATCCTGCGGGAACTCAACGCCCATGTGCTTCTTGTAGATTTCCTTGAAGCGGACGACGACCTCCTGGAGGTCCTCGGCGGTCAGGTCGCGGTCAAACTTCACGCCGCGCTTTTCCTTGAACTCGTCCAGAACGGCTTCAAACTCGCTCTTGGGGATCTCCATGACGACATCGGAGAACATGGCGATGAAACGACGATACGCGTCATACGCGAAGTGGGCGTTGTTGGTCTTCTTGGCCAGGCCCTTGACGGAAACGTCGGTCAGGCCCAGGTTCAGAATGGTGTCCATCATGCCGGGCATGGAAGCGCGGGCGCCGGAACGGACGGAAACCAGATAAGGATCATCCTCGCTGCCGAACTTCTTGCCGATGACTTCCTCGGATTTGGCCAGGGAGGCGAAGATCTGCTCTTCGATTTCGGGAGCGATGGTCTTGCCATCCTCATAATACTTGGTGCAGGCTTCGGTGGTCACGGTGAATCCCGGAGGCACCGGGAAGCCCATGCGGCTCATTTCGGCCAGGTTGGCGCCCTTGCCGCCCAGGAGCTCGCGCATGTTGGCGTTGCCCTCTTCAAAGCGGTACACGTACTTTTTCGCCATGGTACATCCTCCTTGATGCATACTCAAATGATTCGGGAATGTGACGGAATTTCAGAAGAAACATCCGTCAAACCAAGTTATTATATAATGAAAACCCATTCATTTCAAGGGCAAAACGACAAATGTTCAGGATTTAACAGAAATGTCATATTAAAATCCGGTCTGCCGCGCACAAACAGGCACCTGTCAGACTTCATTTGCTTTTTCTCTGCTTTTTCCTGGCGTGCGCCGTCATCTTTTTGTTCAAACGGTAGACTTTTTTTCACAGGGATGATATAATTACCGATGTGTCAAATCTGGTGCGATTTGTGTATGCAACGCCATGTAAAATCAGGGATTCCATATCCCGGACCGACGGATCGTTTCCTTGCGGCCGCGCCGCTTTCTTAGCTTTCCTCCGGCCGAACGGTCCCCTCCCGATTTGGCCTGCGAACGATCGATTCTAACGCGTATCGAAGCGCGTGGAAAATATTTCAAAGGAGTGTATCCTCATGAGAAAAGTCCTTGCCCTGCTGTTGATCGCCATGCTGGCGCTGACGGCGATCCCCTTCGCCATGGCGGAGGGCAACGTCCTGCGTTACGGCACGGAAACCGAGCCTGCCGGGTTCGACCCGCACACCGTATCCTCTCACGCTTCCCTGCGCGTGATGGCGCAGGTGTACAACCAGTTGGTTGATGTGAACGAGAACCTGGAAATCGTTCCCGAGCTGGCGACCTCCTGGGAGATTTCCGACGATAACCTGACCTATACCTTCCATCTGGCCGACAACGTCTACTTCCATTCCGGCCGCAAGATGACCGCCGAGGACGTCAAGTACTCCTACGAGCGCATCCTGAATCCCGACCTGGGCGCGCTGGGCAATTCCTCCAGCTACGCCGGCATCGTGGACACCGTGGAGGTCGTGGACGACCTGACTGTCAAAATGACGCTGAAGGAGGTCAACGTGACCTTCCTGGCCAACCAGTCCTCCTCCTACTGCTCCATCGTGGACAAGGATGTTGTGGAAGCCAACGAGGGCAGCCTGCTGCGCGCCGACGGCGGCACCGGCCCCTACACCCTGGGCGAATGGGTAGCCGACAACCATGTGACCGTGAACGCCTACGACAACTATTTCAACGACGCTGAAAAGGCCACCTTCGACGCGATCGAGTTCTACGTCATGACCGACGCCAACTCCCGCCTGAACGCGCTGCGCACCGGCGCGGTGGACCTAATCGTGGCTGACACCGCCATGCTGGACCTTGTGAATGAGGGCGACGACATCCAGATCATCTCCTACCAGACCCGCGACTATGTCGGCCTGTTCATGAACTGCGAGCGCGAGCCCTATACCAACCCGCTCGTTCGCCAGGCTATCAACTACGCCCTGGACCGTGAAGAGATCATTGACTTTGCTTACAACGGAACCGCCGCCATCTCCGGCTTCATTCCCGCTTCGCTGGGTCACTGGGCCGTGGACGTGACCGAGAAGGATTATTACACCCAGAACGTTGAAAAGGCCAAGGAGCTGCTGGCTGAAGCCGGCTATCCCGACGGCTTTGAGACCGTGATCACCGTCGGTCTCGAGGACGGCATCCGCGATATGGGCATCGTCGCCAAGGAGCAGCTGGGCGCCATCGGTATCAAGGTCGAGGTCAAGAACATCGAGAACGCTCAGTACATCGACGATTGGAAGACCCACAACTTCGACATCATGATCTGCCATAACGGCGCCGGCTCCGACCCGAACCGCGGCGTTGCCTTCTTCTTCTCCTCCACCGGCTCCGCCAACATCCAGGGCTACTCCAACGCCCGCGTTGACGAGCTGTGCGTGCTGGGCGCCGGCACCACCAACGTTGAGGAGCGCGAGGCTTACTATAAGGAAGCCATCAACATCATCCTCGACGAGTGCGCGACCGCGACCGTCGCCTGCCCGATGGCTTACTTCATGGCCTCCCCGGCGCTTCAGGGCTATGCTCCCAACGCCTCCAACACCAGCAACTTTGCCGGCGTGACCCTGGCCAAGTAATTTCCCGTTTCCCCAGGGGTGCGGGGCTGAAGTCCCGCACCCCTCCTTCTGTCTGATCCTGTTCTCAGGTGAAAACAGCAAAAAACGACCGCAAGATGAGCTGATTTCGCCCGAGAACAGTATCATATTCCATTTTCGCCGCTGAAGGAGCCTTTTCATGCGCGATTATATCATCCGCCGCCTGCTGGGCCTGATCCCGATCCTGATCGGCATCAGCATCGCCATTTTTGTCGTCATGCAGCTGATCCCCGGAGACGTGGTTTCCGGCATCCTCGGCATCGAGCAAACCCCCGAGCTGAGGGAAATGTGGGAAAAAAAGCTGGGGCTGGACCAGCCGCTTGTGCAGCAGTATTTTAATTGGATCACCAAGGCGCTCCGCGGCGATTTCGGCGAATCCTTCCGCACCGGCGCGCCGGTGTTCCCGGAAATCGTCAGCCGCTTCAAAATATCGGCGGAGTTGGCCGTTTTGGCTTGCATCATCGCCTGGATCATCGCGCTGCCGCTGGGCATCCTTTCCTCCCTGAAGCGCAACAGCGTGATCGACCGCATCGTGCGCGTCGTCGCGCTGATGGGTGTCTCCATCCCCAATTTCGCCTCGGCCACGCTGCTGATCCTCTTTTTGGCCAAGGGCTTCAATTACCACACGCCGGTCAAATACGTCAGCCTGTTTGAAAATTTCGGCGGCAATATGCAGATCGTGCTGCTGCCCGCCTTTGTGCTGGGCTCGGTCATGGCCGGCTCGGTCATGCGCATGACCCGCTCCTCCATGCTCGAGGTACTGCGGCAGGACTACATCAAGTCCGTTCGCGCCAAGGGCGCGCCCGAGCGCGTCACCATTTTCCGCCACGCCTTCCGCAACAGTTCGATCCCCATCGTCACCCTGATCGGCATGCAGATCGGCAGCCTGATGGGCGGCACCGTGGTCATCGAGCAGATTTTTTCCATCCCCGGCCTCGGTCAGCTGACGCTGACGGGCATATCCCAACGCGATTTTCCGGTGGTGCAGGGCTGCGTCCTGTTCATCGCCTTCGTATATGTGATCGTAAACCTGTTGGTCGATATTTTATACACCTATATCGATCCGCGGATCTCATACAGCTGAGGAAGGGGGGAGCGTTTTATGTTCAAGAAAAATAAAACCGTCGTCAACCGCGCCCTTCCCGGCAACGAGAGCATTTTGTCCCAGCTGTGGCGCGATCCCCTGGGCAGGGCCGGCATGATCGGCATCGGGCTGATCATCATCATGGCCGTTTTCGCACCCTGGATCGCCCAGTACGACGTCGCGAAGATGCACGCCAAGGACAAGCTGACCGGTCCCAGTGCCAAATATTGGTTCGGGACGGATAATTTCGGCCGCGACGTATTCAGCCGCATCGTGTACGGCGCGCGGGTATCCCTGGTGGTCGGCATCGTGGCCGTCGGCATCGCAGCGGGCTTTGGCTACCTGCTGGGCATGATCGCCGGTTTCTTTGAAGGCAAGGTGGAAACCGTCATCATGATGGTGATGGACGTCATCTTTGCTTTCCCCTCCATCCTGCTGGCGCTGTTCATCGTATCCGCCCTGGGCACCAGCATCGTCAACACGATGATCGCCATCGGCATCGTCAACGTGCCCGTGTTCTGCCGCACCGTCCGCGCCTCGGTCAAAACGGTCAAATCCACCGATTACATCGCCAACGCGCGGTCGATCGGCCTCAAAAAAATGGCCATTTTGTTCAAGCACGTAACGCCCAACGTGATGGCCCCCTTTACCGTGCAGGCCACGCTGGCCCTGTCCGGCGCGATCCTGACCGAGGCCTCGATGAGCTTCCTCAGCCTGGGCATCCAGCCGCCCAACCCCTCCTGGGGCTCGATGCTTTCCGACGCGCGCAAATACATGGAGCGCGCGCCATGGCTGGTCATCTTCCCGGCGCTGTTCATCATCATCACCATCCTCTCCTTTAACCTGCTGGGCGACGCGCTCAGAGACGTGCTCGACCCCAAGCTCAAGCTGTAAGGAGGTGCCGGGATGCAGAACTTACTGGAAATCAACAACCTGAAAATCACTACCCTGCGGGGCAAAAGCACCGTCCGTCTGCTGGACAAGGTGGATTTGAGCATCCGCAAGAAATGCTCCTTCGGCATCGTCGGCGAATCGGGCTGCGGCAAGTCCATCACCGCCAACGCTATTTTGGGGCTCCTGCCCTATCCCCTGCGCGTCAGCGAGGGCTCGATCCGGTACGACAGCAAGGCCGGCGAAATGGAGCTTCTGAAGCTGGACCGGAAGCAATTGCGCGAGGTGCGCGGCCAGGAGATCTCCATGATCTTCCAGGAGCCCATGACCTCGCTGGACCCGATCTTTACCGTTGAAATGCAGATGTATGAAGCGCTATCCTTCCACCATCCGCATATGACGAAGGCTGAAATGCGGGAAAAGTCGCTCGATATGCTCCGCCAGGTCAATATCCCCCGGCCGGAGCAGACCCTCGCCTCCTATCCCCATCAGCTGTCGGGCGGCCAATTGCAGCGCATCATGATCGCCATCGCCCTGATCAACGACCCGCGCCTGCTGCTGGCCGACGAGCCCACCACCGCGCTGGACGTCACCATCCAGGCGCAGATCCTCCGGCTGATGAACGACCTCAAGGAGCGCAACGACACCTCGATCATCATGATCACGCACGACCTCGGCGTCATCGCCGAGACCTGCGAGGAGGTCGCCGTATTCTACGCCGGGCAGATCGTAGAACAGGCCAACGTCGTCGAGCTGTTCAAGCAGACGGCGCATCCTTACACGCAGGGCCTTTTGCAGGCCGTCACCAGCCTGGGCGGGGAAAGCCGCAAGCTGTATACCATTCCCGGCATCGTTCCCCCCGGCGGACAATGGGCGCAGGGCTGCCGTTTTTCGGACCGCTGCTCGCGCTGCACCGAAAAATGCCGCCAGGCCATGCCGGCGCTGACCGAGGCATCCCCCGGGCACTTGTGCCGGTGCTTCCTGCACAGCGAGGAGGTGGAAGCATGAGCGAGGTCAAAACAAACGCCCTGCTGGACGTCCGGCATTTGCAGGTATATTTTCCCATCAAAAAAGGCGTCATGCGCCGCGTCGTCGGCCATGTACACGCGGTAGAGGACGTCAGCTTCACTGTGGGCCGCAAGGAGGTCTTTGCGCTGGTCGGCGAATCCGGCTGCGGAAAGAGCACCACCGGCTCGGCCATCCTGCGCCTGCTGGAGCCGACGGGCGGCGAGGTTTTCTTCGAGGGCGAGAACCTGAGCCTGCTGTCCGAGGAGGCCATGCGACTCAAGCGGCGGGACATGCAGTTCATCTTCCAGAACCCCTATTCCTCCCTGAATCCGCGCATGAACGTCTGGAAGCTGCTGAGCGAGCCTTTGAAGGTACACTTTGACCTGCCCCCCGCCGAGCTTCGCGAGCGGGTGGAGGAAATGCTGAACCTCATCGGTATGACGCCGGACCAGCTGGAGCGTTACCCCCATCAGTTCTCCGGCGGGCAAAAGCAGCGCATTTCCATCGCCCGTGCCCTGATCACCCATCCCAGCTTCGTCGTCGCCGACGAGCCGGTATCGGCGCTGGACGTATCCATCCAGGCGCAGATCCTGAACCTGATGATGGAGCTCCAGCAGGAAATGGAGCTTTCGCTGATCTTCATTTCGCATGACCTAAACGTCGTCCGGCACATCAGCTCCCGCGTGGGCGTGATGTACCTGGGCTCCATCATGGAGATGGGCGAAACGGAGGACGTATACCGCCACCCGGCCCACCCTTATACGCAAGCCCTCCTGAGCGCCGTGCCCTCGCACGACCCGCTGAACAAATCCAAGCATATCGTGCTCGAGGGCGACGTTCCGAGCCCGGCCAATCCGCCGAGCGGCTGTCCCTTCCACACCCGCTGCGCCCGCTGCACGGAGGAATGTCGGCAGAAAAAGCCCGACCTGCAGGCGACCGGGCCCGACCATTTCGCGGCCTGCCATCATATCGAATAACGCTCCCAAGCGCCGGATGCAGCTCAAGCCCTCCGGCGCTTTCTATTGATCATTTTGTCCCGCTCAATAGATTTCCCTCCAGCACCGCCGCCTCTTTTTTGAGGAAGCTCCGAAAAGCGCGGGCGGCGCTGCTTTGGTAGCGATGCTCGTTCCACAGCAGATAGGAGGTAGTGGTAATCGTCGGCGTTTCAATCGGAATCAGGCGGGTGTTTTCACGAAAGCGGTCCTTCCAGCTGAGGGCCGGAGCAAGGGCGATCCCCATGTTTTGCGAGATATATTTACGCACGTAATAGGGATCGTCGCAGGAAATCACCACGTTGGGCTCAAAGCCGCAGAGGCGGCACTTTTCCCGCGTCACCTCGTAAACGGCGGTATGCTCCGTCATGCTGATGAAGCGTTCGTCCCTGAGTTCCTCCAGCCGGACCGATTCTCGGTTCGCAAGAGGGTGGCTTTCATGTACCGCCAGGATGATCGGCTCGCTGATCAGTGGCGCGCAGGCCGTCATCTGCTGGTAGCTCCGGTGGGAGGAAATGCACAGGTCATATTCTACCGTCGTATCGCTGTCAATGGTATGGCTGATATAGAAATTGACGTTGGGATACTGATCCAGGAAACGGGAAACACAGGTGGTCAGGAAGCGGTTGTTTTCCAGAATCAGCATACGCAGAGGGCCGGAGACCACCTCGATGCTTTCCTTGAGCCCCTGTACCGCCGTATCCAGCTCTGCCAGGGCCACGTTGACATGCTCCAGGAAAAAGCGGCCCGCCTCGTTGAGATAAATGCGGTTGTTGATCCGGTCAAACAGCCGAACGTCCCCCAAGTCCCGCTCCAAACGCCTCAGCGTCTGCGACATGGCGGCCTGCGGGATCCCATGATAGCGCGCCGCGCTGCTGACGCTCTCCTATCGAGCCACCGTTTGAAAATATCGAAGCTGCAAAAGGTCCAATTTCACCCCTCCTCCGCAAATAATATACCATACATTCAAAAGTATAGTCTATATGGAATTTAATATTTTACAAATGATTATTGATCTGTTATCATAAGCTTGCGATTTCAGAAACGGGAAAATGCGAGCCAAAAACAACTATTCTTCAGGCTATATCCAAGCCCGCTGATTTTCGCATCAAGGAGGGAGATTATGGGCAAAAAGGTGGCCTTTCCGTTCAGGCACCATGCGTCGCTCGTCTGTCCCGAGGCCAAGCAGATGCTGCGGGACGCCGGTTTTGAACTGATCTGCAACGACACCGGAGAAAAGCTGTCCGCCTCCGAGCAGCATGAGATGATCCGCGACGCCTTCGCCGTAGTCGCGGGCACCGAGAGCTATGACCGGGAGATGCTGACCGGCTGCGACAGCCTGCGGGCCGTGATCCGCTTTGGCGTCGGAACGGATAATTTTGATCTCGCCGCCATGCGGGAGATGGGCATTCAGGTCGGCGTGATCGCCAACTATAACGCGGTCGCCGAATTTACGCTGACGCTGATGCTGTCCGCGCTCAAGAACTATCCCCGCTTTGACATGGCGGTGCGCGAAGGCAAATGGAGCCGCTTCCCCATGCGGGAGTTGACCGGCAAAACCGTCTCCATCATTGGCTACGGCCGCATCGGCCGCCGTCTGTCCGAGCTGCTGAGCGGCTTTCACACCCGCCTCCTGGCCTATGACCCCTACATAGATGAAGAGGCTGCCCGTCAGCGCGGCGTAACGCCCTGCGGCTTTGAGCAGGCCCTGTCGGAGGCCGACGTCGTTTCCCTGCATCTTCCCGCCACGCCCGATACCTTCCATATCATTAACCGCGACACGATCGCCAGGATGAAGGACGGCGCGTACCTGATCAACACCTCCCGCGGCTCCCTTGTGGACGAGCAGGCGCTCTACGAGGCGCTGACCCAGGGAAAGCTCTCCGGCGCGGGGCTGGACGTCTATGAGGTGGAGCCCGTCACCGCCGACAACCCCCTGTTCAGCCTGGATAACGATGTCCTTTCCCCCCACTGCGCCGCCCTCACCTACGAGACCAATTATAACGGCGGCATCATCTGCGCCAACTCCATCATCAACGTCCTGAACGGCGGAAAGCCGGTGTATTCTCTCTGGTAATGAAGGATGCTATGTCGCCTGGTATATGCGCGGCATCGAAATACCGCAAACGCGGCTCAAATTCAAAGGAGGAACGACCATGAAAAAACTGTTAGCAACTCTTCTTGCCGTTGCCATGCTGCTGTCTGTCGCAGCAGTGGCGGGCGCGGAATCAGCGGACAAGCCCTTTGCCGGCGTCACGCTGTCTGTGCTGGGTAACAGCTCCAATGCCTCAACCTTCATGCAGAATCATCTGGCTGAATTCGAGGCGGAGACCGGGATTCACGTCAACTATGAGCAGCTGACCAACGACCAGCTGAATACCAAAATCCTGGTTTCCATGGCCGCCGGCGGTGCCGATCTGGACGTGTACATGTTTATGGCTTATCAGAATACCAAAATGTACGTACAGAACGGCTGGCTGGAGCCTCTGGACGAGTACATCACTGACGACTTTGAGATCGGCGACTTCATGGAAGGCTGCATCGATATGAGCAGCGTCGACGGGAAGCTGTACGGCATCCCTCACGGCTCTGAATACTCCATCGTGTTCTATAATAAGACGATGCTGAAGGAAGCAGAGATCGATCCCGAATCCATCAAGACCTATGAGGACCTGCTGGAAGCCTGCAAAACCATCGAAGAAAAGCTGCCCGGCACACACGGCGTCGCGCTGCGCGGCCAGGGCAATGGCTCCGTGACCATCGTGATCAACCCTGCCCGCGCCTATGGCGGCGATTATATTGACGCGGAGGGCAAAGCCGCCGTCAATTCCCCTGAATTCATCAAAGGCGTCGAAATGTACCGTGATCTGCTCCAGTATGCGCAGGAAGGCGCTTCCACCATGAGCTGGTCCGATACCTGCAACGTATTCGCTCAACGGCAAACCGCTTTCCGGATCGACTCCGACAGTCAGTACCATTATCTGATCGATCCTACCTCCTCCATGGTCAGTGAAGAGGAAATCGGCTTCCTGCCCCTGCCCGCCGGCGACGTCTGTGCCAGCACCACCATCGGCAACTGGTCTGTCGGCATGTCCTACGGCAGCAAAAACAAAGAAGCCGCCTGGGAATTCATCCGCTGGATGAACAGCAAGGAAGCCTGCCTGAAAGCGGCCCTGGAAGAGACCGCTACCCCGGCCCGTAAGTCCGTTCTGGAGAATCCTGAGGTTCAGGCTCTGTATCCCGCCGGATATACGGATACCGCCATTGATTCCGGCAAGATCGCCAGCGGCGGCGCCCTCCCCAACATGGTATACAGCTCTGAAGCCCGCACGGCCCTCGGCGAAGCGTTGGACGAGATTTTCGCTGGCGGAGACGCCAAGACGTATCTGGATCAGGCGAATGCCATTATGCAGGAGCTGTTAGATCAGGAAGCGGAAGAAGCTGCCAACTAATCACATATCCGTCTTCTGCGCTCGCAGGAGGCCTCGCCTCCTGCGAGCCTTCCTATTAAGAGGAGGCCGCCCATGATCAATTGGATCGACCGAAATACCAAATGGCTGCTGACCCTGCCGGTCATACTGTTTATCCTGCTGATGGTCGCGTACCCGCTGTTTTACACCTTCCAGCTCAGTTTTCACTCCTGGAGTATGTCGGCGGTCAAGCCCATGAAATTCGTCGGCTTCGCGAACTACATTAAGATGTTCAACAATCCTAAGTTCTGGCAGGCCTGGAAGCTGACGTTGACCTATTCCGTCGTCTGCCTGGCCTTTGAAACCTTGATCGGCCTTTGTATCGCCCTGCTTCTAAACCGTTCCTTTCGCGGCTCCGGGCTGGTGCGCACCATGTTCCTGCTGCCCATCGTCGCGACCCCCGGTGCCATCGCCATTGTATGGAAAATGATTTATGACCCCGCGCTGGGCATCATCGCCTTTATCATGAAGGCCTGGGGAATGAATCCGGTCGCCTGGCTAGGCAACAGTCAAACGGCCCTCGGCGCGCTGATGGTAATGGACATCTGGGAACATTCTCCCCAGATCATGCTGATCTGCTTGGGCGGCTTGAGCGGCATTCCCACTGATTCGCTGGAGGCCGCGTCCATCGACGGTGCTTCCAATTGGCAGCGCCTGACCAAGATCACCCTTCCCTTGCTCAGCCCCACGATCCTGGTCGCCATGATGCTGCGGCTGATCGATTCCCTCAAAACATACGATCAGATCTATGCGACCACACAGGGCGGGCCGGGCACCTCGACTCAAACCATCAACGTGCTGGCCTATCGTCAGGCGTTTGAAAATTTCAAATTCGGCGAGGCATCCGCGACTATCGTAGTATTCTTCCTGGGGCTGGTCCTCGTTACCGTAGTGTTCAACATACTTCGGCGGAAAGCGGTGGTGGATTACTGATGACGAAAGCACAGAAAAAGCTGCTCAAAAAAATCGGCTTCACCGTCCTGCTGATCATCGTCCTGTTCTTTACGATGTTCCCCTTTGCCTACATGCTGCTATCCTCCTTCAAGCGGAACGTGGACCTGTTCAACATGGAACGGCTGCTGATTTTTTCGCCGACCATTCAAAATTATGTCGACGTTTTTACCAGATACTCGTTCGCCAGGCCGCTGATGAATACCAGCCTGATCAGCATTGTCTCGACCATCCTGTCCCTGCTGATCGGCGTACCCGCCGCTTATTCGATCGCCCGGTTCAAGCAGAAGTTCTTTTCTGTCGTGATTCTGGCGGTCCGCATCATCCCCGGTATCGCGTTCCTGGTGCCCTGGTATCTGATCTTCACGCGCATCAATCTGTCCGGCACCTATACCAGCCTGATCCTTTGTTATATGCGCCTTGCCCTCCCCTATATCGTATGGATCATGATCCCCTTCTTTGAAAAGCTGCCTGCGGAGCTGGAAGAATCGGCCATGGTAGACGGGTGCATCCGCCTGCAGGCATTCTATCGGATCATGCTTCCGGTTTCCGTTCCCGGTATCGTGACGGCGACTATACTGGTGTTCATCAGTTCCTGGAACAACTTTATTTTCGGCCTGATCCTCGGCACGTCGCGCACACAGCCCTTGCCCGTCGCTATTTTCAGCTTTATATCCTATACAGAGGTCAACTGGGGCGGGCTGATGGCGGCGGCCATGGTCATCACACTGCCGATCATCATTATTTCCCTGTTCCTTCAAAAATACATTGTGGCCGGTCTGACCGCAGGCGCCGTTAAAGGCTGATAATGCGAGGAAAGAAGGTAGGGCTTATGTCCTCCAAATATGCTTTTCAGATCGAAAAGCTGAAAACCATGTATGAGACGCCCTGGGCGCTTGCCGCCCCCGCCTTCCGGGTGTTTGGGAACCTGTATTTCGTCGGCAATCGGGACGGGGCATCCTGGCTGCTGGACGCGTCGGGCGGGCCGATCCTGTTCGATACGAATTACCCGACCGCCGACGCGCTGCTGATCCATTCGATCTGGTCGCTGGGCTTTGATCCGTGCAAGATCCAGGCGATCTTTCACACCCACGGGCACTTCGATCATTTCGGAGCGACGGCGCTGATCAAGGGGCTCTCCGGCGCGACCACCTATTTGAGCGCGGCGGACGCGGCCATGCTGACGGAGCGGCCCGAGCTGTCCTGCATTCCGGACAGCCGGAACGCGTACCTGACGCCGCTGATCCCTGACATCGAGGTGCGGGACGGCGATACCTTTTCCTTCGGCGGCGTCACGGTCTCGGCCAAGGCCTGCCCCGGGCACACGCCGGGAGCAATGAGCTGGTTTTTCCCTGTGACGGACGGGGAGCATACCTATCGGGCCGGGCTGCACGGCGGAGCGGGGCTCAACACCCTGTGCCGGGATTACCGGGAACAGCATCAGGTCGACTGGCGGGAAGATTTTCTGCGCAGCATCGATCGGATGCTGGAGGAGCCTGTGGATATCTTCCTGGGCAATCACACCGGCCAGAACGACGCCCTGCGCAAATACGAGCGCATGAAAGCCGGAGAGGGAAATCCCTTCCTCGATCCGGCCGCCTGGCCCATCTTCCTGGAGAGCCTTCGGGAAAAGTACAACCAAATGATCCGGGACGAAGAAGCGGGCACGGATCAGATCTAATCGCTTCCCCCATTTCATAACATAGATAAGGAGAGTAGGACCATGAGAGAAGAAATCATCCGCAAAATCGAAGAACGAAAAGTGATTGCCATCGTGCGCGGCATCTATGACGAGCCCTGCGTCAACCTGGCCAGGGCGCTGTGCGCGGGCGGCGTGGAGCTGCTGGAGGTCACCTTCGACCAGCAGTCCGCCGCCGAGCGGGAGCGCACCGTTGCGACGATCCGCAAGCTGATCGCGGAACTGGGCGACCGGATGGCGTTCGGGGCCGGCACGGTAACCACCGTGCAGATGGTCATTCAGGCCAAGGAAGCCGGCGCGCAGTTCATCGTGTCCCCCAATACCGACGAGGCGGTCATCCGCGCCACCGTAGCGGCGGGTATGGTATCCATCCCCGGCGCGCTGACGCCGACGGAAATCAAATTCGCCCACGACTGCGGCGGCGATTTCATCAAGGTGTTCCCGGCCTGCAATATGGGCGTGTCCTACTTCAAAAACATCCATGCTCCCCTAAGCCAGGTGCGCCTGCTGGCCGTCGGCGGTGTCGGTGAAAAGGACGCCAACGATTATCTGGACGCCGGCGCCTCCGGCCTGGGCGTGGCGGGCTGCCTGTTCAAAAAGGACTGGGTCAACGCAGGCGAATGGCAACGGATCACAGAAGCGACACGCGCGTTCACACACGCCATCCACTTAGACTGATCGGAGCGCGGCATGAAGCTCATCATTCTGGCCGGAATGCCGGCCACCGGCAAATCGACCGTCGCCAGGCGGCTGCAGGAGGCCTTCGGCTACCCGATCCTCGAAAAGGACGCGATCAAGAAGCGCTGTTTGACACCCTGGGCTTTACCTGCTATGATGAAAAACGCCGGCTGGACGTCGCGGCCAACGCCGTTTTGTTAAACGTCATGGAAGCCATGATCCAGGCGGACCGATCCCTGATCGTGGACAATAATTTCGATCAGACCTCGGGAGAAAAGCTTAGCGTCCTGCTCGCCAAGCACGACGTGCAATGCCTGACCGTATTCCTGGAAGGGGACCCGCGCGTCCTGTACGAGCGCTATGTGGAGCGCGATTCCAAGGGGCTTCGTCATCTCGGTCACGCCATGCAGACGCATTACCCGCCCGCCGAGGGCGAATCGACGGAGTTTCACATGTCCTGGGAGGGCTTTTGCTGGCGCTTTCTGGACCTGGGAATGGACAAGCTCCATTGGGGCGGCCGCCAAATACGCCTGGACGCCACGTATCCGGAAAAAATCGATATGGACGCCTTGATCCGGGAAATCCGGGAGGCCTTGAGCCCTGAACAGAAAAGTGGATGATATGACAGTGACACACGACGATCTGATCCCGCTTTTTCATAACGTCATCGCGGTGGAGAAAACGCCGGAGGGCCTGATCGGCCGCCGATACGCGCCGGCGCAGCGCCAATACTGCGACGGGCTCCGCTACGCCGCCATGATGGGCGATAAGGCCCGAATGACCGCGGGAGTGACCCTCGAAATGGATACGGACGCCGACCGGCTGCTGATAGAGTGGTCGGTCGGCAACGGCTATCCATGGGAGGACGCGGAGCGCCGGAGTACGGCGGATATTTACGTGAACGGCACACTTCATACCGTGATCCCCATCGAGCCGCCGCTGTACGCGCCGCAGAGCGCGTCCATTGCGCTGCCTAAAGGCGGCAAACGCGTCGTGATTTTCCTGCCCCATCTGCACGAGTTCTGCCTGCGCGGTTTGACCGTTCCCCCGGGCGCTGCCCTTGCTCCGGTCCCAAAGCGTCCCCATACCCTGCTGATGATCGGCGATTCGATCACGCAGGGGATCGGCGCTTTACGCGCCTCCGAGGGCTACGCGATGCAGGCCGCCCTGCGCCTGCCGGAGTTTGAAGCAATCAATCAGAGTGTCGGCGCGATCCGATACGAAGCGGACACGCTTGCTCCTCTTCCTAATACGCCCGACCTGATCACCGTCCTTCTGGGCACCAACAGCTGGAGCAAGGATAACACTGCACGCTTCGATGAATCCGCCCAAGCCTTTTACAGCCGCCTGCGCGCCCTCTTTCCCGACACGCCGACGCTGATCCTCTCCCCGCTCAAGCGCATGAAGGGCGAGGGAGACCGGCCGAGCCCCGACATCTTCCCGGAAAGCGATCTCTATGCCAGGATCGCCCGTCTGTGCGCGCCCTATCCGGAAATGACGGTCATCGACGGCTGGACCCTGCTCGATCACGACCCCGACCTCTTTCTGGACGGACTTCACCCCAACGCCTCCGGCATGCAGCAGGTATCGGAACGATTGATCCGGGTCATCCGAGAGACAACCGGCCTGCTTCCGTGACAGGAACGCTGCGGCTACGCGTGGCCGGTTTTTCCGGGAATCACAGACGCCCAAAAATCATACCATATACTGTGATTTAAGGCTTTTCAAAAATCAATATATAGTATGCCAAAGCGGAATTTTCGATTCTGAGCCACGAAAAATAACGAGGGAATACGTTTCCCTGTCTGCGAAAACAAAAACCGTTCTCAGAAGCAAATTCGCGATGGCGTTCTTTTTATGCGCACGGCAGGGAGACGCCCATCATGGAGAATCTATCTCCAAACGGAGCAGATAACCGCCTTCCGTGCGGATGTCTATGCTCTGCGGCCAAGTTTGCAAGCCTGGCATCTCAATCAGATAGGTGCAGGCCCAACACCCATTCTCATGCCAGTTCTCTGTCACCCAGGGGTCCTGATCGTACAGATAATCCATAGATGAATAATCAACGGGGTCGCCCTGCTCGTTCAGCAGCGTCATTTTGCCGTAACGTAACACGAGCTCCTGCGCGGCCTCCCGACTATTGGTTTCTGGGATCAGGCTGATATCCACCACCGTAGTCAGGGGCGAAAAACGCAGCTTATGAACGCTCAAAGTGCAGTCCGGCAATGCGATATCCGCTGTATCGGAAAAATCGTATACATCGGATGGCATGGCGTCAAAATGGAAGGTGACAGGGATCCGGCAGGTCGCCTGCATGTTGTAAAGCAGCGTGCTGTTATCGTAATCGCCCAGAATCATGCCGCTTGGAGCGATCACGGTATATCCTTCCTTGACCCACTGCTGCACGTCATCCTCTTCCCCCACCGCCAGGGCGGAAAGGGCAAAACTGTTTAAGGCGCTCCATGCGTCGAGGAGCTCCGCCTGAGAATCCTCATCGTATTCATCGAGGTGATGGATCCCATCCTCCGGGCTGGATATCACCACAAAGCCTTTTGCCGGTCTGTAAACGATGAAATGGATGGTACAGGTCACATCGCCCTCCAATACCTGACTGAACGGCAGGCTCCACGCGCCGCCGTCCGTTGGATTTCTGCGTACCGGCAGAACATCCAAACGCGGGGAT
>JAFUHB010000063.1 GCA_017469085.1 Clostridia bacterium | reverse complement strand
TCGCCCACATTCCTCTGTTTTCCCCGTCCTCATTTCTTCATCAGCGCAGCGACTTCATTTTTTATCCGCCCGCAAGGGCGACTTCATTGAAATAGCAGTGATTTTCAACAAATCACTGCTTTTTCAGAGCAGGGGCAGAAGGATTCGAACCCTCAACAAAGGTTTTGGAGACCCACGTGTTACCATTACACCATGCCCCTATGTGTCTCGAACAGCATATATTATACCGTGTATGGGTGGAAATGTCAAGGCCGCAATCTTTTTTTTACACGAGGTCTGTTACTGCTCAGGGTCGTCCTGGTAAACTCCCTCAGTCTGGCCTGACGGCCAGCCAGCTCCCTCAAAGAGGGAGCCTATAAGGCGATCGTCGTTCCAAAAGGCTCCCTCAGAGAGGGAGCTGTCACGCAAAGCGTGACTGAGGGAGTGGTAACAGGGTGGATTGACAGGCGTGTTATACTGTATACAGATGTTTTACGGGAGGGCGAGGGCATGGCGCTGACGATGGTGCACCTGCTGGTGGCGGACCGATGGGCGGACGGCCATCCGCGATACAAGGACGACCCGGACTACTACCTGGGCGCGATCTCGCCGGACGCCATCCACATCCGCGACCGGGGGGACAAGTCCCACAAGGACGAGATCCACCTGTACAACTGGCGGGTGCTGCACCGGGAGCCGGTGGAGGCGTACTGGCGGGCGCGGCACAGCGCCTTCGACGTGGGCTACGGCGTCCACGTGCTGACCGACTGCCAGTGGGTGCAGCGGTACATAAAGCGCCTGCCGCAGCTCATCAAGCCCGACGGCAAGCTGGACATCGACATCTACTACAACGACACCTTCGTCACCGACTTCGAGCTGTACAATTCCGTCCCCCGGCTTCGCGAGATCATGGGCATGCTGGACCAGGCCCAGGCTCCGGACGACCACCCGCTGCTCGGCCGGTACGAATTCACCGAATGGCGGCGGAAGATCGTCGCGGACTACGCCCAGCCCTGCCCGAAGAACGACCCGGTGAAGTACATCACCCGGCAGTACGTGCTGGACTTCGTGGAGGACAGCCTGCCGCTGATCGGGGAGATCTACGACGAGACGCTCGGATGAGGATAGCCGCTGTCGCGAAGCGACAGCGGCTATCTTCACGCCATTTTCCGCTTGATGTCCGATATGACGATGTCCCCCACCACGGTGCGGTCCTCGGCGGAGAACGCCTGGGGGAAGTTGTCGGAGAAGAGGATCTGGCTGTTGGGCGGGAACTCGTCGTCGCCCTCCCAGACGATCAGGCGTATGTCGTAGCCGGGCATGACCTCGATCTGGTAGGCGGCGTCGCCCTTGCCGAGCTTGATGGCGGGGCTGTCATCCATGGCCTTCTCGAAGGACGTAAGCCGCGTGCCGAAGGTGAAAGCCGCCCGGTTCAGGCAGCGGCCCGTGAAGGGCTTTAGGTAGACCTCGCCCCAGGGCATCTCCCGGTAGGGCAGGAATTGGCCCGTGCCGACGGACTTTTTGCCCTCCAGCAGGTAGCGCATCAGCAGCATCTGGGCGGGCAGGTCGTTGAGCGCGAAGCCCGTCTCATCCTTTGACCGGATGCTGAACGCGGGCCAGGTCAGCTCGTAGTCCACGTACAACAGCCGCATCCCGAAGCTCTGGGTCACCGGGTCGTACCTCACGCCGCAGCGCTCCGATGCCTCCGCCGGGTCCAGCTTGGCGTACAGCGCCGCGTAGTGCTCGAAGGGCACCATTTCCTTGTTGTTCTCAATGACTGGCATGTTCCGTTCTCCTTGTTGAGCGTTTCCCCTCCTATATTACATGAACCCGCGCAAAACGTCAAGCCCGGGTCCGGGTCGGGCAAAAATAACCTTCCCATATCCAAAAATAATAAAATTCGCGCCCGGAATCGCGCCCTTTGACTTGCATAATCAATAAAAACAAGGTATACTGTTATATGGAAGATTCTATGATTTGCCCTTGATTCCTTTTTGACGAAAAGGAGGTATTATAATGGATTGCAAATTCAACACCGATTTGGGCATAGTTACCGTCAATGACGATGTGATCGTGCGCGTGGCGG
>JAFUHB010000062.1 GCA_017469085.1 Clostridia bacterium | reverse complement strand
CAGGTCGGCGGCATCCGTCGCGATCTTTTTGACCCCGGCCACGTCGGTGCGGAACACCACCTCGCGCTGCAGCACGGAGGTCGAGTTATAGAAATGGAAGATCACATGCTTCGCGCCCCGGATGGCCTCGAAGGTCTTTTTGATCAGGTGCTCGCGCGCCTGCACCAGCACCTGGATGGTCACGTCATCCGGGATGTGGCCTCCCTCGATCAGCTCGCGGCAGATCTGGTAATCGGTATCGGAAGCGGATGGGAAACCGATCTCGACCTCCTTGACGCCGATCTCATCCACCAGCATGTGGAACATTTCCAGTTTTTCCTGCATATTCATGGGATCGATCAGCGCCTGATTGCCGTCCCGAAGGTCCACCGAGCACCAAATCGGCGCCTTGGTGATCACCTTGTCCGGCCAGGTACGATGGTCGATCTTCTGCGGAACGAACGGGATATACTTTTCGTAGCCCTTCATGACTGCCTCCTTGAAAAAAATCCCCCGACGCCCAATATCATGAGCGCCAGGGGCGTTGATCACGCTGTACCACCCTGCTTCGGCGGGTTCCCCCGCCCTTCAACGGCCTTAACGCGGACCGACGGGACCTCCTACTGGACTCACGTTCAGAGGCCCGGCTCCGGGACGAGCTATCCCCCCGCGCCCTGCCGGCTCGCATCGACCGCCGGCTTTCTGAAAAGGGGCTGACAGGGTCTTTCTTCCCATCGTCGCCTGTGGAATACGAGGGATATATTAAGGCAAAGCGCCGCGGCTTGTCAAGTGCCGCCCATTGCAAAATACGACGCAGGCATGACTTTTCTTTGTATCTTTCTTTGTATCTTTCTTTGTATCAATTCGAGCTTTTTCTGTACAAAGCCTTTTCCCGATGGTATAATGTAAGTAGGGCATCGGCAAAGCGAGGCCGGGCCCTGTGTTTATTTCACGCTTTAACGAGGCATTATGACGTTCAACTTGAATCGGGGACGGCGGGCAGCGGCTTTTCTCCTGGTGCTGGCGCTCGTTATCCTATGCTTGATCCCAGGCGCGCAGGCCGCATACAGCGTAAAGACCCCGCTGCTGCTTGAAGCCGAGGACCTCACCTGCGCCTCCGCCATCCTGATCAACGCCGAGACGGGCGAGGCGCTATTTGAAAAAGAGGCGGACAGCGTGATCTATCCGGCCTCCGCCACCAAAATTCTCACGATCTGGCTGGCTCTTCAGTACGGCGACATGTCGCAGACCGTCGTCGTCTCCAAGGAAGCGGCCAAGGTGCCGGCCGGCTCCTCTACGATCCCGCTCAAGGCCGGAGAAGAAATCAATTTCCGCGACCTGCTGTACGCCACGATGCTTCGTTCCGGCAACGAGGGTGCCAACGCGATCGCCGAAGCCATCAGCAGCACGACCGAGGATTTTGTATCGCTGATGAACGAAACGGCCCTGGCGCTCGGCTGCCTCTCCACCCACTTTGCTAATCCACACGGCTATCACGACGAAGCGCACTATACCACGGCCCGGGATATGGCGCTGATTGCCCGAACCGCCATGCAGGACGAGACGTTCCGCGACATCGTCAAGACGACCCGCTATCAGCTGCCCGCCGATAACAAATACAAAGCCCGTACCGTCAAGAGCATCAACCGCTTCCTGATCAAAAGCAAAAACAATCAGAAAACCTACTATGCGGACGGTATCGGCATCAAGACGGGCCGCACCCGCGCCGCGGGCTATTGCTTCGTCGGCGCGGCGGAACGGGACGGCGTCACCCTGATTTCCTGCGTTTTCAAGGCCAAGACGGACAACGCGCGCTACACCGATACCATCAAGCTGATGAATTATGGGTTCGCCGCCCTCATCCAGGCTGCTCCGGCGAATCCCTAAGCAAAGGATAATGATCGATCCCGCATGAACAAAGCCTCCCGACTCCGGAAAAAAGCACATTTCCTTCTTCACGCCGCGTCGGCGATTGCCGCGCTGGCGCTGCTTTTGCTTTGCTGCGCCGCGGCGACAGCCGAATACGACCCCAATCATCCCGAAAACCTGGAGGTCGACGACCTGACCTGTTATTCGGCCATCCTGATCCAGGCCGATTCCGGCGAGGTCATCTTTGAAAAAAACGCGGACGCTACCATTTATCCCGCTTCCACCACCAAGATCATGACCGCTTACCTGGGCATCCTGCTGGATGATATGGACCGCCGGGTCACCGTGAGCGCCTCCGCGATGGACATCGGCGACGACTCCACGCGTATTCCGCTCAGCATCGGCGAGGAGTTGGCGCTCAGGGACGTCATTTACGCCACCGTGCTGATGTCCGGCAACGAGGGCGCGAATGTGATCGCCGAGGCGGTGGGCGGCAACATCTACAATTTCGTGGCCCTCATGAATTCCGCTGCTGAAAGCTTCGGCTGCTCGGCCACGCACTTTGCCAACGCGCACGGCCTGCCGGACGACAATCATTACTCAACGGCCCGCGATATGGCCCGCATCGCCCGTATCGCCATGCAAAACGACACCTTCCGCGACGTCGTGCGGCAAACCACTTACAGGATGCCAGGGGATAATATCTATAAGGAGCGGAATTTAACCACCAATAATCGCTTTATGATCAACAGCGAGCGGAACGCCTCCACCTACTACCGTTACGGCATCGGCGTCAAAACAGGCTACCACAGCGCGGCCGGCTACTGCTACGTCGGCGCGGCGGAAAAGGATGGCGTCACCCTGATTTCCTGCGTATTCCGCTCCACCTCGGACGCCAACCGCTATACCGACACCATCAAGCTGATGGAATACGGCTTCTCCCAGTTCCGGGGCGTGACCATCGCCGAATTGTACCGCCAGAACCCCAAGATCGTGGATATCGCCTCCTATGCGCTGGACGACTCCAACCTGGGCAAGCTGACCCTGGCGCTCAAGGAGGTCAGCAGCGAAGGCTCCAGCACCATCGTGACCTCCAACAGCAATATCGATTATCTTTCCCGCCACCTGTCCGATATCACCATCACCGAATATACCCGCGCCTTCTCCGCGCCCATCACCGAAGGCGAGGTCATGGGCACGCTAACCTATTACAACGACCAGGGCCAGGCCACCGTTTATGAGTTGCTGGCCACTCGCAGCATCACCCGACGGGAGAAACTGGCTCCCTCTATCGACGATATCATTGCCTATACGGAAGCCGATCCCAATCCCTT
This sequence comes from Clostridia bacterium, assembly GCA_017469085.1. Classification (GTDB taxonomy): domain Bacteria; phylum Bacillota; class Clostridia; order Christensenellales; family Aristaeellaceae; genus UBA4246. The sequence goes on along the minus strand of JAFUHB010000062.1, from coordinate 2,266 downwards.
CCCCCGCTTCACGTTTGAATTTGCCCTGCTGTACATCGCCGCTCCCATTGTGGCACTCATCCTGGTGATCAAATTGTTCAAGCGCATCTTCAAGCGCGGGAAAAAGAAAACCAAGGTCCAGACCGTAGAGCCGCAGGAGCGGTATTACCGGTAATGGCTGCAACGCAAAACCGGCGCCTCGTATAGAACGCATTGCTCCGATCATTGCAGCACCTACGATATCATTGCTTATGGATCACAGATTATTGGGGTGTTTGATCCTTCTGAGCATACAACAACTTTATTTTGTATTGACACATTTGCTGACTTAATCTTCATATACTACTGATCATTAACATTTGCTCCATTTTCCTGCTCATTAGAGATGCGAAGATTGCCGGATTCATCCATCAAGTACCATGTAATCGAACTGATATAATTTGTAATAAAGTCTGTGTCAAGCAAGGCAATAAGCCATTGGTTCTGATAGACTCGAGGATATGTAAAATATCCCCTGAAAGATTTTATTAGCGTTATCTTTGCGTCTGAATTGATCCTATATAGTGCGTTCTTCCTTGCAAAGAGAGCGTCTTTTTGAGAGAGGAAATAAACTTAATCATTCAGAACGCTAAAAGGGATATCAGACTGTGCACCAGATATTTCATGCATTATACCGCTCTCCGCCATACATGGTAAAATGTTAGTTATCATACAAACCGCCATGCAAATGAGCAATGCTTTTCTCAATCCGAAACACCTCCCATTAATCTGGTGTTATTTTTCCCAGATCATTTCTTTATCAAGAATCCGCCAATAATTGGCTTATGCAGACCATTTCTATGTTAGTACATCTCAGCTTTTTCCATCATAGGCGTCCCTGTATCGGAAGGTCTGGATGGCAGCGAGTACGCCTGCCATGCTGCCGGTCGTGCTCAGCACCGCGCCCCACGCATCGTACCTGTATTCTACAACCACGTTTCCGTTCGCGTCAACGATCTGACAGATGTCGTCTTGTAAATCCTGCTCGTAGGCGTACTTCGTTTCTTTGTCGCGTCATAAGTGATTGCCGCGCCGTTGTAGGAAACCAGCTTGTCCTTCCTGGCGATGTCATATCCATAGCAGATCGTTCCCCAAAGGAGCGTGCAAAGCAGCGCGCAAAAAAGAGGCCGTTCAGCAACAGCCTCTCAAAAAGGAAGATCTCGTTAATCGATCATCCTGCCCAGGATCAGCATGGAAAGTAGCGTGATGATCACCGTCAGGCACAGCATGATCACCGTACCGGCGGACCATGGCTTTTTATCCTTCATCAGGCGTCCACCACCCGCAGGACGTTCATGACCTTCACAATGGATTTATCAAAGGTTTGCACGGCACGGCGCACCTGGCTTTCCTGCGCGGGATGCGTCATGATGGTGATCTGCGCGCCATCCTCCACGCGGGCCTGGGGCTGTAAGAGGGCGCGCACGCTGACGCCCTCGCGGGACAGGCAGCCTGCAATGTGCGCAAGGACGCCGGTCGCGTCCTGCACGGAGAGGCGCAGATAGAAGGCGCAGGCCCGATCATCCGCCATCCGCACGTCGTTGGAAAGCCCTTCCGCCGTGCTGTCAAAGGCCGGGACCTCCAGCCGCTCTGAAAGCGCCGCGTTCAGCAGGTCGCTGACGACCGCGCTGGAGGTCGGCGCGCTGCCCGCCCCCCGGCCGTAGATCATCATGTCGTCGCAGGCGTGGCCGTGCAGATACACCGCGTTGAAGGCGCCCTTGACGGACGCCAGCGGATGCTGATACGGCACCAGCGCCGGGGAAACATAGGCGTCCACCGTATTGCCCGCGCGCCCGGCAAAGGCCACCAGCTTGATCACATAGCCCAGCTCGGCTGCGCTCTGGATATCCAGCTTGCTGACGCGGGTCATGCCCTCCCTGGAAACGGCGCTGACCGGCACATGCGCATGGAAGGCCAGAGACGCCAGGATCGAAAGCTTGTATACCGCGTCCTCTCCTTCGACGTCCGACGTCGGGTCGGGCTCGGCGAGCCCCAGGCGCTGCGCCTCATCCAGCGCGTCCTGATAGTCCATTTGCTCGTCCGTCATCCGGGTCAGCAGGTAATTGGTAGTGCCGTTAATGATGGCCGTCAGCCGGTCGATCCGATTGGCCTCCAGCGAATGATTGAGCATCCGGATGATCGGCATCGCGCCGCCGACCGCCGCCTCATAATACAGGCAACTCCCGCCCTCATTGGCGGCCCGCTGCAGCTCATGCCAATGCAGCGCCAGGGCCATTTTGTTGGCCGT
>JAFUHB010000061.1 GCA_017469085.1 Clostridia bacterium | reverse complement strand
TACCCGCCCCGAGGCGCAGGCGCTTTTTGACGCGCTTAAGAATGCCGCGGAACAATATCGGAGTCAACATGCCGCCAGTATCTGACCTGATCGAAATCGCCCTGATTGCCGACCTTCACGGCAATCTTCCCGCCACGGAAGCGCTGGACGCCGATTTGCGACAGCGCGGCATCCGGCATATTTACTGCCTCGGCGACGTTGTCGGCAAGGGCCCCAGTTCTGCGGAGACCTTTGATTGGGCGTTTTCCCGCTGCGAGGTGCTCGTGCAAGGAAATTGGGATTCCGGGATCGGGAAAAAGCTCTTTCCAAACGACCAATTCTATTATGATCAATTAGGGCCGGAGCGCATGAAAAAGCTCTGCGAAATGCCGCTGGAGCACAGCTTGATACTAAGCGGGCGGCGCATCCGGCTTTTCCACGGCCGTCCCGTCCTGCGGCGACTGCTCGCGCCCAATGATGAGAGCACGCTGCTCAGTCCCTTATTCGATCCTGATTATCAGGTAGTCGGCTATGCCGACATCCACAAGCAGGGCCTTCGCATGATCAACGGCCGGGGCATCCTGTTTAATACCGGCGCCGTAGGCAACGGTTTAGGGCTCAACATGGTCCAGTACGCCCTGCTGCGCGGCTCATTGACACGCGCCGACGCCCCGCTTGATATTTCCTTCGTGACTCTTCCTTACGATCAGGAGCGGGCGATCCGGGACGCGGAAAACACGAAAGCGCTGCCCAAGTGGCATCTCTATAAGCGGGAGTTGGAAACCGGAATCTATTCCCGATAGCATAGCGGAATGACGCGCCTTGAAGGGAGGTGGCTTGATTGCCTCGACGTCTTTTAATCACCGGCGGCTCCGGCGGCATCGGCGGGGCGACGGTTCGCGCCTTTGCCGCCCTGGGAGACATCGTAGCTTTCACATATCATAGTCACGGCGAACAGGCGGAAAAAATCGCCCGGGAAACCGGAGCGTTGCCCATCAGGTGCGACCTGCGTGTTTCTTCGGATATCCGTCTCGCGACAGAGCGAGTACAGAGCCTGATGCACGGGATCGACGTATTGATCTGCTGCGCCGGCAATTCCCAATACGGCGTTGTGGACGAGCTGTCCGAAAAAGCGTGGGACGAGCTTTTTCAGATTCATGTGAAGAGCGCATTTTTATTGTCAAAAGCGTTTTTACCTTCCCTGCGGAAACGACGGGGATCGATCCTGATGATCTCCTCCATCTGGGGGCAGACGGGGGCCTCCTGCGAGGCAGCATACAGCGCGGCCAAGGCGGCGCTGATCGGCCTGACCAAGGCGCTCGCCAAGGAAGAAGCGCCCCTGGTTCGCGTAAACTGCATCGCGCCCGGCGTCGTACAGACCGCAATGCTGGATCGCTTTTCATCCGACGAAAAGCATGCCTTGGCGCATCAGATTCCGTTAGAGCGTTTTGCCGACGCCCGGGAAATCGCGGATGCCGCCGTTTTTCTCTGCTCTGAAAGCTCGGCTTACATCACCGGCCAAACGCTCGGCGTAAACGGCGGACTGTACATTTGATTTCCCTGACAGTTTGTACAAAGTGATTTATCCTGATGAAAGAGGCGTTTTCGATTTTCCGTTTGTTGAATCAGGTTTTTCGTTGTTGATTTTCCACAAAATTATCCTGACATCCCTTTTCTTTACGGCTTTTTTATTGTATAATTTTATTGTTCTCTTAATTCCCTTTATGAGCGTATGGGAAGGATGATCGCCGATGAATCAATTTCCGACTGACTGGAAGTCCGATATCAAGGATATCCCTTTCGGTCCGCTTGGCGTGGTCGCCATGTCCGGCTGTGAAGACATGGGCCGCCGGGTTTGTAGCTGGCTTGAAAAATGGCATTCTCTGGAAGAAACACAGGACGAAGAATTTTATACGACGACCGGCCGCGCACACGATTCTTTTTTAATCCGTACACAGTGCCCGCGATTTGGGACAGGTGAAGGAAAGGGCGTTATCAAGGATACCGTGCGCGGCTATGATATTTATATCATCGTCGATGTATGCGCCCATAACGTCACCTATAAGATGTACGGGCAGGAAGTTCCTATGTCCCCGGACGATCATTTCCAGGACCTGAAGCGCATCATCGGTGCCATTGCCGGCAAGGCAAAGCGCATCAACGTGATCATGCCCATGCTGTATGAAAGCCGTCAGCACCGGCGCACATCTCGTGAGAGCCTGGATTGCGCGATGGCCCTCCATGAATTGGTCAACATGGGCGTGGACAATATCATTACCTTTGACGCCCATGATCCCCGTGTCGCCAACGCGATCCCATTCAACGGCTTTGAAAGCATCATGCCCACCTATCAGATGCTGAAAGCGCTCTGCCGCAACGTAAAGGACCTGCAGATCGATAAAAATCATCTGATGTTCGTCAGCCCTGATGAAGGCGCGATGCAGCGCAATATCTATTACGCCTCCGTGCTTTCGCTGGATCTTGGCATGTCCTATAAGCGCCGGGATTATACGACGATCGTCAATGGGCGCAACCCGATCGTAGCCCATGAATACCTCGGGGCCTCCGTTGAGGGAAAAGACGTGATCGTGGTCGACGATATGATCTCCTCCGGCGATTCCGTGATCGAGCTTGCCAAGGAGCTCAAGTCACGCAAGGCCAACCGGATCATCGCCATGTCCACCTTCGGCTTTTTCACCAACGGCATCGAGCTGTTCAACCAGGACTATCAAGACGGGTTGATCTACCGCGTCGTCACCACCAACGCGACCTATCTGCGCCCGGAGCTGAAGGAGGCCGAATGGTATGTCGAGGCCGATATCAGCAAATATATGGCCGCCCTGATTGCAACGCTGAATCATGACCGCTCCATTCATGAGTTGCTCCAGCCCTTAAAGCGCATCCAAAATCTGATCCGGAATTACAAGGAGGAGCAGACTCGGGATGGCATCCGGTTCGTATGATCCAACCGGAATGTCGATTGTTTTTTAATACGCGTTATGCTATCATCAAGACTGCCGGAAACGGCAGTCTTATTTGTTGAGGAGCATCTATGTCAATCACTTTTTCACCGGAAAGAAGAAACGATTTTGAAACCGAGTTATTCGTCGAATTTCGGGATACCGACCGGAATCAGCGGATTCGTCTCTCCACCTGGCTCAGCTGGCTGGCCGATCTTGCCGGCGATGACTATTCCGCCCGCGGACTCGGGCGGGACGTACTGCTCAGCCGCAACCAGGTGTTCCTGATTTCTCGCTTCCATCTTCACCTGCTGCGTCAGCCAGTCTGCTATGACACACTGCTTGGGGAGACCTGGGAAAACGGCACGGAGGCCATTTGGTTCAACCGCCGATACGCGTTCTCAGGGCGGGATCATCAGCCGGTCGCTTACGCCACGAGCACCTGGCTGCTCTGCGACCCGGTCGGGCATCGTATCCTGCGCCCACGGGCGCTCGAGCATGAGGTAGGCAAGCTGGATCGTTCGATCGATTGCGGTCCCGCCTTGCAGATCGATATTCCCGAGCATGCGCTCAAGCTCGGCGAACGGCGGATCGTATATACAGATCTGGATGCCAACGACCACGTTTTCAGCGCCAATTATGGAAACATCATCATGGATTTTCTGCCTGTCAGGCTGCAGGACCTGCCCTATCGGGAATTTGAAATCAACTACGTCAAGGAAGCCGTCATCAATGAGTCGCTCGCCATGGAAGGCTTTGACTCGGGCAATCAATATACAATGGTCGGCCGCCATGAGGACGGTTCCGTTTGCTTCAGCGCGCGATTGACGTATTGATGCCATATTTATTAGTTAGAAGCGCTTGCTTTCTCAAAAAATGCGTGATATAACTGAACTGGTCTTTTAGGACCCTGTTACAATGCACGAAGGAGCGTAGAACGATGGTAAAAATCAATGTGATCTCCGGCTTTTTGGGAGCCGGCAAAACGACTTTGATCAAAAAACTGCTGACGGGCAGCCTGAAAAGTGAAAAGGTAGTGCTGCTTGAAAATGAATACGGTGAAATCGGCGTAGACGGCGCGTTCATGAAGGACGCCGGCATCACCGTGACCGAGCTGAACGCCGGCTGCATTTGCTGCACGCTGGCCGGGGATTTCCAGAAATCCATCGATCAGCTGATCGACACCTATCATCCAGAACGGATCCTGATCGAGCC
>JAFUHB010000060.1 GCA_017469085.1 Clostridia bacterium | reverse complement strand
GCGCCTCCGCCTGCAATACGCTGGGGAGACGGCGAACGGCGGCCAGCGTCTGATCCTTGCCCAACGCGATCTCGGCGCGCAGCGTGACCCTTTCCTGCGCTTCCCGATCCAGGGACAGGTCCTTGCGAAGAACGCCGCGGTGGAGGATCAGGATCCGGTCGCAGACGCTCTGCACATCGCCCAGGATATGGGAGGACAAAAGGATCAGCCGGTTGGACTTGAGCTTTTTGAGGGTGTCCCGAAAATCAGCGATCTGCACGGGATCGAGCCCGACCGTCGGCTCGTCCAGCACCAGCGCCTTCGGATCCCCGCAGAGGGCCTGGGCCAGGCCGACGCGCTGCCGATAGCCCTTGGACAGATTCCCGCAGCGGCGGTCCAATACGTCCTGGATGCCGGACAGGGCCGCAATATCCAGAATATGGGGCGCTATGCTTTCCTTGGCGACTCCCTTGATCCGGCAGAAAAAGGTCAACTGCTCCCGGACGGTCATTTCCGGGTACAGCGGCACGTGCTCCGGCAGGTAGCCGAGCGAGCGCCGGGCCGTCACGCCGTCCGTCATGACGTTTTGTCCGTCGATCAGCACCCGTCCGGTCGTCGGGGCCAGGTTGCCGGTCAGAATGTTGAGCAGGGTCGTTTTTCCCGCGCCGTTCTGCCCAAGCAGGCCCACGATCTGGCCCGGGTGCAGCTGAAAGCTGATCTGCTCCAGGGCATTTACCCTGCCGTATCGCTTTTCGACGTCGTCCACCAGGATCATGCCGCGCCTCCCTTCCGCTATATGCGCAGCTCCATTATATCATCTTTCTTAAGAAACGGGCGTAAACAAATTGTAAACGTGGGATATGATCCTCAAAAACGAGGAAAAATGGGAATGGTTCACCACTTTGGAGCGATTTTCTTGCATTTTCCATGTTTTGTGGTATACTAACATCGGGTTTTAGGCGGTCGGATGGAGGATTTCCCGTTTGTTCATCAGACGTAAAGCCGACCCATTGAGCCATCGGAAGGAGGGCATCAGCATGTATCAGTACGCGGCGCAAAACCGGAACAACTATCATCGGTTCAGCAGGCTGACCCGCGTTTTATCGATCCTGAGCATCGTTTTCCTGGCGACGACGATCCTGTTTGGCGTACTGTATTGGCAGGCCTCGGCGGCTAATAACAAGACGAGGGAGCAGCTCAGGCAAAGCATGACCAATAACGCGGCCAACGCGCTGAACGCGACCAATCGCCTGGACAGCGTGACCATTTCCAATACCTCGCAGCGGCTGGGCCTGATCCGCCAGTATATTTACGCGATGGAGCAGATCAACAAGATGAGCATCAGCCTGTACGGCGAAGGCGGACGGTTCGTGCCTGACGACGCATTTACGGCGCTTTACGCTGATCTTGAAAACTATGATACCATCGCCCTGGGCGCGAAATCCTCCACCGTAGAGGTGCGGGAGCTGCTGATTTCCCACCTGAATCTGGTGCAGGGGTATATCACCGGGGCGCTTGTTTCCTGAACAAGGTCACAGGGTATGCGCTCGGCGTGCCCAGCCAAATCGCTCATAAAGCGCGGAGCATGCACGGTCCGCGCTTTTTTGATCCGAAAAAACGCCGTATACGACCGAGCCGGAGCCCGTCATCGCGGCGTACTCCGCGCCTTCTTTTCTTAATTGGTCCAGGCCCTCGCGCAATTCGGGCCGCAGGGATAAAGCCGCCGGGTAAAGCGAATTGCCGCCGACCGCGGAGAGCGCGGCAAGATCGTCGCGCGATAAAGCCTGCATCGCCTGTTCAGCGCTGAAGGCCTGTGCGGGCAGCCGATCGTACAGCCGATATACCTCTGGCGTCGAAAGGCCCTCGCAGGGCTGCAGCAGCACAAGCTCCTTCCGCCTGCCTGGGGCAAAGGGCGTCATGATTTCGCCGATCCCGCGCAGCCGCATCGGCTCGTTTTGCAGGAAATAGGGCACGTCCGCGCCCAATTGCAGGGCCAGCTCCATGAGCCGCTCCAAGGGCAGGCGCAAATCCCACAGCTCGTTTAAGGCAAGCAGCGCGCACGCCGCGTCCGAGCTTCCGCCGCCCAGCCCGGCCCCGGTCGGGATCTCTTTTAGGAGCGAGATCCGCGCGCCGAAAGAGCTGCCGCCCAGCAGCCTTGCGGCGCGGAAAACCAAATTGCCGCCCACGTCCCCGGAAATGGGGAGCCCGGTCATTTCAAGCGTGAGTCGATCGGCCGTTTCAAAGGTCAGCGTATCGGCCAGGGATATCCGCTGTGTCAGCATATCGAGGGTATGATAGCCGTCATCCCGCCTGCCGGTTACGCTCAACATCCAATTGATCTTGGCGTAGGCACGCCTTTCAAGCCTCATCCTGCTCCGCCGTCGGGCTCGCCGGCAGCGCTTCCCCCTTTTCCAGCGTGAATTCAAATGCGGCCCCGGCTGGAGAGGCTACCGTGTAAATCTTTTGTCCGTGCTTTTCCAGGATGCGCTTGCAGATCGCCAGCCCCAGGCCGGTCCCCTTGCCGCCGGTGTGCGCCTTGTCGGCCGTATAGAAGCGGTCGAAAATATGCGCGGCGTCCTCCGGGAGGATGCCTTCGCCGTCGTCGGCGACGCGCACAAAGACCGTTTGCTTTTCGACCCGGCTGGAAACGGTGATCTTTCCGCGCTCGAAGGAAAACTTGATGGCGTTGTCAAGCAGGTTGACGAGCACCTGCGTGATCTGATCGTTGTCGGCTCGGACGAAGCAGGGATCGGTTTCAAAATCCGCGATGATCTCGATCTCTTTTTCTTCGATTTGGGTCAGCTTGGTGATCAGCACGCGGCGGGTCAGCTCGTTGATATCAAAGACGGTATAGGCGGGTACGGCATCCTCCCGCTCGATGCGGGAGAGATTGAGCAGGCTGCTGATCAGCTTGGACAGGCGGCGCGTCTCGTCCAGCACCACCTGCATATAGCGGGGCTGGTCCTCCGGGCGGATGGTCCCGTCCAGCATGCTTTGCATATAGCCCTGGATGGAGGTGATCGGGGAACGCAGCTCGTGGGAGACGTTGGCGACAAAGTCCCGCCGGGAGGTCTCAAGCTCCTCCAGCTGAACGGCCATGCCGTTAAAAGAACGGGCAAGGGACCGCGTCTCCCGGCTGCCGAGCTCCTGGGCGCGAATGGAAAAATTGCCCTCGGCCATCGCGTTGGCGGAAAGCTCCATCTGCGTCAGCGGCCGCACGATCTGCCGGGTCAGCAGGAAGATCAGCAAGACCGCTACAATGATAGCGATCACCGTCGCGGCCAGCAGGGGGATCAGCATGCCCGTATAAGCGGCCCGGATGGTCTGGGATGCCGTTTGGATCACGACCGCGCCCTGGATACGGTCGGACTGCATCCAGGGGATCGCCACGGTGAACATCGTGCCGTTTTCGGTCGAGGTTTGCAGCTCCACCTCCTGGCCCTGCAGCACGGCGTTCATGGTCTCCACCAGCTCGGTGCTGTTCAGGGTGGCAATGATATCCTCGTCGTTGAGCAGGCTGCGGTCGATATAGACGAGGCCCTTGCCCCAGCGGTCGATCACGATGCAATAGGCGTTGAACTGGTTATAGAGGTTCTGCGCCTTCCATTCGATGTATTTGCGCGTCACCGAATTGTAGCCCAGGGTGCCGGTCAGCACGTCATACTGCGCGGTGCCGGCGAGGTACGCGAGATCGCGGCCCTGGCTTTTCAGCTGGTTGACGCTGCGATTGATGGCGTTCTGGCGCGAATAGGAATAAAACACGCCCAGCAGCACCGTCGCGAACGTCAGGATGATCACGATGGAAACCGTGACCAGCCGGGCGAACATACTGCGTTTCATTTATTTGACCTCAAATTTATAGCCGACGCCCCAGACCGTGCGGATCTGCCAGCCCAGCGCCTCGCTGTCCGTCAGTTTTTCGCGAAGCCGCTTGATATGCACATCCACCGTTCGGCTGTCGCCGAAAAATTCAAACCCCCATACCTGTTCGAGCAGCTGCTCCCTGGTAAAGACGCGG
>JAFUHB010000059.1 GCA_017469085.1 Clostridia bacterium | reverse complement strand
CCTGTTCGAGCAGCTGCTCCCTGGTAAAGACGCGGTTGGCGTGCGAAGCCAGGAAATAGAGCACCTCCAGCTCCTTGGGCGGCATTTCCAACGGCTTTCCCTGGTAATAGACCTCGTATTTTTCCAGGCTGATCGTGAGCCCGGGGAAGGACAAAAGGCCTTTATCGCTTTCCGATTGTCCGCTTCTTCTGAGCACCGCCTTGACGCGGGCCACAAGCTCCTTGTTTTCAAAGGGCTTTGTGATATAATCGTCCGCTCCAAGCTCCAGCCCGAGCACCTTATCGAAGGTTTCGTCCTTGGCGGTCAGCATGATGATGGGGATGGAGCTGGTCTGGCGGATCGCGCGGCACACCTGCCAGCCGTCCATGCCGGGCAGCATGACGTCCAGCAGAAGCAGGTTGGGCGGATTTTTCTGAAAGGCCTGCAGGGCGGCGTCCCCGCGTTCCTCCACGGTCACGTCGTAGCCCTCTTTTTCCAGCACAAGGCGCACCAGCTGAGCGATATTCCGGTCGTCGTCGACGATCATAATGGTCTGCTTGTCCTTCATCATCGGTACCTCCTGTTTCATTTGAGGGTTACGACGGTCACGCCGTCTTCTCCTTCCCCGTATTTGCCGAGTCGGCAGGATTTTACATGCTGGTGTCGCTTCAGGTACTGCTGAATGCCGCTCCGAAGCACGCCGGTGCCTTTGCCGTGTACGATGGTGACCTCGTGGAAGCCCGCCATGACGGCGTCGTCCAAATAACGGTCGACCTCCTCGATGGCCTCGTCCAGGGCCCGGCCACGGACGTCGCAGGAAAGCGCGACGGAAGCGTTCTTCATGTCCGATTTCGCGTTGACGCTGACCTTGGGCTTTTTCGGCTGATCGCTGGACAATTGCAGCTGGGAGATATGGATCTTGCACTTCATGATCCCGGCCTGTACCAGCACCTCGTCCTTATCGTCCTTGGGCTTGAGCACGGTGCCCTTGGTGCCGAGGGTCAGGATATCCACGGTGTCGCCCGGCATCAGGGGACGGTCGTTTTTGCGGATGACGGGCTTTACGTTCTGCTTCAGCCCCTCGGAGAGGGAGTCCAGGTCGCCCTCCAGGCGCTTATACAGCTTATTGGCCTCCGTCTTGTCCTGCGCCTGCTTCATGTGCTTGAGCTCGCTCAATACCTCATAGGATTCCCGCCGCGCGTTTTCCAAAATCCGCTTGGCTTCTTCCTTGGCCTTTGCGGTGGCGGCCTGCTTTTTTTCCTCCATCTCGGCGTACAGCTTTTCCGCCTCGTTTCTCAGGCGCATGGTCTCCTGATGCGCTTCTTCGGCCAAAAGCCGTTCCCGCTCGGCGACCTGCTTATGATATTCGGCATTGGCGATCACATCCTCAAAGCGGATGGTGTCGTGGCTCAAAAGCTCCTTGGCGTCGTCGATCAGCGCCTCGGACAGGCCAAGCTTGCGGGAAATCTCGAAGGCGTTGGACTTTCCAGGGATGCCGATCGACAGCCGATATGTCGGCCGCAGGGTGCTCACGTCGAATTCAACGCTCGCGTTCTCAGCGCCAGGGGTGGTGAGCGCATACGCCTTGAGCTCGCTGTAATGGGTGGTCGCGACCGTGCGGATCCCGCGCGATAAAAGCCTGGCCAGGATCGCCTGGGCCAGCGCCGCGCCCTCGGTCGGGTCGGTGCCCGCGCCCAGCTCGTCAAAGAGCACCAGGTCGCGCTCCGTCACGTCGGCCATAATCTCCACGATGTTGGTCATGTGGGAGGAGAAGGTCGAAAGGGATTGCTCGATGGACTGCTCGTCGCCGATATCCGCGTACACGTTTCCGAACACGGCGAGCTCCGTGCCAAGGTCGCCGGGCACATGCAGGCCTGCCTGCGCCATGAGCGTCAGCAAGCCCACCGTTTTCAGCGTGACCGTTTTGCCGCCGGTGTTGGGACCGGTGATGATCAGTGTGGTAAAGGCCTCTCCCAGCTCCAGGGTGCAGGGCACGACCTTTGCCGGATCGATCAGAGGGTGGCGTACCCGCACGAAGCGGATGCGGCCCTCCGTATTCAGCTTGGGGGAGATGGCGTTCATTTCCCGTGAAAGCGAGCCCTTGGCAAACACGAAATCCAGATGCGTCAGGATGGCGATGTTCATTTCGATCTCAGCTGCGCGCTCGCCCACCGAAGCGGAAAGCGCTGCCAAAATTCGCTCGATTTCCTCCCGCTCCTTGGCGGTCCACTCGCGGATCTCGTTGCTGAGCTCAACGACGGCCAGGGGCTCGATAAACAGGGTGGAGCCGGTCGCCGACTGATCCTGCACAATGCCGGGCACGTTGGCGCGGAATTCGGCCCGCACGGGGATCACGTACCGCCCCCCGCGCACCGTCACGATGGCGTCCTGCAGGTATTTGGCGGTGTTTCCGCTGTGGATCATTTGATTCAGCTTATCGCGCACCTTGTCGTTGGCCCGCGCGATATGACGGCGAATGTCAAACAGCGTGGGACTTGCGTGATCCGACATTTCCTCTTCGCTGAGGATGGCCCCGGTGATGTCCTCCTCAAGCTCGCGAAAGGTGTGTAGCCGCGAGGCGTTCTGGGTGAGCAGAGGCGTATTTTCCCGATCGGTCACCAGGGTCGAGCGGGCCGCCCGGGAGGCCCTTAAGACCTCGGCCACGGAAAGCAGGGCCTTCTGGCTGAGCACGGAGCCTTTTTCGGCCAGCGAAAGATAAGGCCGCACGTCGGTAAAACCCGTCAGCGGATTGCTGCCCAGGTAGGTCAGGATGACCGTAGCCTCCTCCGTTTCCTGCTGGGCCCTTTGGATATCTCCGAGCTCTGATTGTGGGACGAGCTCCCGGCAAAGGGTCTGACCCGGGTCGGTCAGGGCGAAGGCAGCGAGCCTTTCCCTGATTTTCACGAATTCCAGTACGCGAAGCGCGCGCTCTGTCATATGAAGTCACCTCGTGATGTGTTGATGATCGGGGCGTGTCCGTTACAGGACGCCGTCCGCAAACCGCCCGACGGAATAGACGAATCCGTCGTCATGGATCGACATTTCTTCCCCGCGCAAAGCGGCGCTGAAGGCTTGCACAAGACGCACGCGCCGTTCCGGCGTTTCATCGGTAAAATCAAGCAGGTAGGAGAGCCTCCTGTCCCGCAGCCGCCTGATATAGGCCAGCAGGGATATCGGCGCAGCGCCGTAAAGCTCCACCTGGCATCCTCCCTCAAAATGCAGGGGCAGGAGCGGGTATTCCGCCCCCATCCGGTCGGTCAGACGCCTGCCCTGGACGCCCTCATTGCCTGCGCAAAGCCGGCAGGCCTCCTTGCCGGAGGTCAGTCCCCGGAACGTCCGCTCCGGGCAATGGGTCAGCAGCATGTAACGTACCCGTCCGTAAACAGGCAGGATACGCTCGACCGTCGGCTCCGGCAGCGCAAGCACGTCCTGGAAGGACAGCTCCGGAGACAGCATGGCGGCCGAAAGGCCCTGTTCGGCCAGCAGGAGCTCCGTTTCATGATTGTAAACGGGAATGCCGTAATCCGCCATCAGGCTTCCCTGAAATCCGGCGCCCAGTTGCCCTGGACTGCCCAGCATGATGGGAACAGCATTTGTGTTCAGCTGGCGGAGCTGCTTAAGCAGCTCGTCCGGGCATACGGTCGGCAGGCAGAGCGCCGTTTCGTCCGGCGGGTTTTTCAGGAAATCGGAAAGCGCCGCCAAAGAAAGCTCTCGGGGACGATAGACGATCAGATCAGCGCCGGCCCGCTTCAGACGGTCTGCTTCGTCCAAATTAGAGGTCCGAACGATCAGGCGGTCATGAGCGGCGGCCTGAACAGGCGGTCTTGTCAGCTGGAGCGGGCAGGGCGGGGCCGGGTCCGGCGCGCTGCCCGAAAGCAATTCCTCCATCCGGGTCAGTCCTTCCCGCCGCAGCGCGTTCAGCTCGGCAGCGGAGGCAAAGGCCGCGTCTCCGGTCAAAACGAGAGAGGTCAGCCGAAACGGCGTGTCCCCGGTCTTGGAGAGGGATCGCCAGGCTGTGGCCTGGTCCAGAGGACGCTTTGCCGCAGGCTGCGCGACAGCGCCCTGCACGGTCATTCGGGTGTCGCCCCGCTGTAGGGTCAGCTGAAGCGGCAGGCCGGGGCTTGCGAACAGCTGCGCCGTCAGGTCGATGGGGAAGCGCTCCCAAATACAGGCCGGGGTGCTGTGAGCCCGCGCTGTGCGCAGCTGGGCCTCGGAATCGCTCCGCCGCACCGTTTCCCGGAGCGTCGGCCTTTGATGCAGCCGCAGGGTCGCCCTTTGTCCGGCAGGGCGGTCGGGGCCGCTGTAAACGCATTTTTGTTCGCCGATTTCCAACCCGTCGCCGTTATTCAAGTCCTTTGTCAGCGCGACCTCCGTCAGAAACAGCGCGCCGACTTTTTGATAGGACAGCGCTTGTCCGATGGGCACGCCGACAGGCTTGGCCCGCTCCGGGTACAGGATCCCTCTGTCTTGGCAGCCAGCGGCATAGCCCTCGGTAAAGGAGCCGCGGGAGAAGATTTGCTCCAGGGCCGCCGTCTCTTTTAGGACTTGCTCCAGTTCCCAAGGCCGTCCGGCCAGGCAGGCGTCGATCGCGCGGCGGTAAACGTCGGTGACCGTATAAACGTATTCCGGTCGCTTGAGCCGGCCTTCGAGCTTGAGGCTGTCGACTCCGGCGACCAGAAGTTGGGGCAGGTTATTTAACCCGCACAGATCGGCGGGGGAAAGCCACGCTCCCTCCGCGCCGCGGTAACGGTATGTCAGGCGGCAGGGCTGGGCGCAGCGACCGCGATTGCCGCTGCGCTCTCCGATGCCGGAGGAAAACAAGCACTGCCCGCTGACGCATACGCACAGCGCGCCGTGC
The DNA here is from genome assembly GCA_017469085.1 of Clostridia bacterium. Lineage (GTDB taxonomy): Bacteria > Bacillota > Clostridia > Christensenellales > Aristaeellaceae > UBA4246. The sequence continues at coordinate 2,982 of JAFUHB010000059.1, read as the reverse complement.
GCGAACACCTCGGTCTCCAGTCCGCAGGAGGACGCATTTCGGATATCATCCAGGCTGCACTCCCGGGCCAGCACGGCGCGGCGAACGCCCAGGCTTTTCAGCCATTCGACGCCGCTTTTCTGATGAATGGTCATCTGTGTGCTTGCGTGTACGCAAAGCTCCGGGAATTCCCTTCGGCACAGGCTCAGCACGCCCAGGTCCTGGATCAGCACCGCGTCCGCCTTCAGGCGCGAAAGCTGCGCAAGCGTCTGCCGGACCTCTGAAAGCTCCTTTTCTTTACACAGCGTGTTGACCGTCACATGAACGCGGCGCCCGTAAAGATGCGCGAAGCGGATCGCCCGCTCCAGCGCATCCTCCGAAAAGGCCGCCTGAGAGCGCGCGCCAAAGGAAGCAGCGCCCAAATAGACGGCGTCCGCGCCTGCGCTGACTGCGGCGTACAGCGCCTCCATGCTGCCGACGGGAGAAAGCAGCTCGACCCTTTTGCTCACGGCAGCTCAGTTTCTTCGCCATTGGCGGCCTGGTAGAGGCGGTTCCTCAGGATATCATTGGCCTCCTGCGCCTTAAAAAGCTCTTCGGCGATCGACAGCGCGGCCACGACCGCCGCGATTTCCGGGTTCATAGCGGTGTGCAGAGAGACCTCGTTGACCTTCCGGTCCACATAGGCGGCGATGCGCAGGGCAAGCTCCTCGTTCTGTTCGGTGGAAAGCGTATATTCACGGCCGCCGATCCTGACCGTCATCGTATTGGCAGGCATCATCAAGCACCTCACTTGCTGGCGTTTTATGGAATGTCTACAATATAATCTCCTTTGCGTGATTTGTCAATCTGGCGGTTTTGAGAACAGCAAGAATACAGCCCGAGGATTGACAAGCGCCTCCCTGGAGAGTACAATGCTGGTGGACAGAAAGGAGCTTTTTGGATGCGGTCATCTTGTGCTTACCGGGCGTATCGTTTTGCCTTTTCCTTTTTTGCAAGGAAGGCTGTTTGAGCATGCGCCGCGGGACATTCGGATCGCACCAGGGCTGATGACCGGCGGATAACGCGGGTCTTTATTTTTTAGCGGGAAAGGGTCGGGCTTACCATGATCGTCATTTTGAAGGACCATCCGAACGAAAAGCAGCTAAACAACCTGAAGGCGTGGCTGGGCAGCATGGACCTGGCGATTCACGAAAGCGCCGGCGTCAACCACAGGATCCTCGGCCTGGTGGGCGATACCTCCAAGGTGGATATCGACCTGATCCGGGCGCTGGACATCGTGGAGGACGTCAAACGCATCCAGGAGCCCTTCAAAAACGCCAACCGGAAATTCCATCCGCTCGACACCAGGATCGAAGTGGGGGAAAACGCTGCGATCGGAGGCGGCGGCTTCTGTGTGATCGCCGGCCCCTGCTCGGTCGAAGGCGAGGAGCAGATCGTCAGCATCGCCAAGGCGGTCAAGGCTGCCGGCGCTTCGATGCTGCGCGGGGGCGCTTTTAAGCCGCGCACCTCCCCCTATGCCTTCCAGGGCCTGCGGGAGCAGGGCCTGCGCTTCCTGCTGGCCGCCAAGCGCGAGACCGGGCTGCCCGTGGTGACCGAGATCATGGACCTGAGCCAGCTGCCCCTCTTTGAAGAAATCGACTTGATCCAGGTAGGGGCCCGGAACATGCAGAATTTCGAGATGCTGAAGGAGCTTGGAAGGCTGCAAAAGCCCATTCTGCTTAAGCGTGGCCTCGCCAATACCTTAGAGGAGCTGCTCATGAGCGCCGAATATATCATGGCCGGCGGCAACGAGCGCGTCATCCTCTGCGAGCGGGGCATCCGCACGTTTGAAACCTATACCCGCAACACCATGGATATCTCCGCCATTCCCTCGCTCAAAGCGCTCACGCATCTGCCAGTCCTGGCTGATCCGAGCCATGCCACGGGCAGGAGCGCCCTGGTGCGTCCGATGGCGCTGGCCGCTGCGGCAGCCGGGGCGGACGGCCTGATCATCGAGGTACATAACGATCCGCAGCGCGCCCTGTGCGACGGCCCGCAGTCCATCACGCCCAAAGAATTTGAAGCGGTCATGCTGGGCGTAAACGCAATCCTGAACGCGACCCGCAAGGGAGAACAGGAGCAGGCTTCATGAACGTCGGGATCGTAGGCTTGGGGCTGATCGGCGGCTCCCTGGCGCGGGCCATCAAGCAGGCTGGTTATCGCGTGCTGGGCACAGACATCAACCGCAGCGTATTGCTGAAGGCCAAAATGCTGGAAATTGTGGACGAGGACCTGACGGATGAAAACCTGTCCGAATGTCAGGTCGTCCTGCTCGGCATCTATCCGCAGGCGACGGTCGATTGGGTGCGGGCGCACGAAAAGCTGATCGAGAAGGACACGGTGGTCATGGATACCTGCGGCGTCAAAACAACGGTCTGCTATCCCTGCTGGGAAAGCGCGGAGCGCGGCGGCTTTACCTTTGTGGGCGGGCATCCGATGGAAGGCGCCGCCAAGATCGGCTTTGATCATTCCACCGGCACGATGTTCAAGCGCGCTTCCATGATCCTCTGTCCAAAGAACGACATCCTGCTGGAAAAGGTCAAGCTGCTCAAGGACGTGCTGGACGCGGCGGGCTTTGGCCGCTACGAGATCACGACGCCCGAGCACCACGACGAAATGATCGCCCTGACCAGCCAATTGGCGCACGTCGTGTCCAGCGCCTTTGTAAAAGCCGATAACGCGGGGAAGCACAAGGGGTACTCGGCCGGCAGCTTTCGGGATATGACCCGCGTCGCCTATCTGAATGAAACGATGTGGACCGAGCTGTTCCTGGACAATCGGGAAAACCTGCTGTGCGAGGTAAGCGGGCTGATCGACCGGCTGGGCGAGTATCAGGCGGCGCTTGAGGACGGCGACGCCGAAAGGCTAAAGGCGCTGTTGAAGGACGGAAGGGAAACCAAGCAGAGGATCGACCGGGAGGACCGCAAATGAACACGGTGCATATCGATACGCAAACGCCCTATG
>JAFUHB010000058.1 GCA_017469085.1 Clostridia bacterium | reverse complement strand
TTCCGGCCCTGTACGGCAGCTTTTTCCTGATGGTACTGATCGGCACGATCAAATACCTGCCCATGGCCTCCCGATCAGGCCTGAACTCCATGTTCCAGATCAGCGCCACGCTGGAGGAATCTGCCCAGATGATGGGCGCGCCTTGGTGGAAACGGATGCTACGCATCCTGGTACCCATCCAGAAAACCAGCATCCTGTCCGGCTACCTGCTGCCCTTCATCAGCTGCACCAGGGAAATGGAGCTATTCGTGATGCTATACACGCCCAAATATACCCTGCTGACCACCCTGCTGTTCATGTACAACCAGAAGGGGTACGACCAGTTCGCCAACGCCATCACCCTGATCATCGTCATCATCGTCGTCGTTTTCAACGCCCTGATCAACAAGATCACCGGCGCTTCCATCGACTCGGGCATCGGAGGTTAAACATATGGGAAACAATAACATCACCCTGAAGCACGTTTCCAAGCAGTTCGGCAAGACCTACGCAGTCAAGGACCTGAACCTGGAGATCCCCGCCAACAGCTTTACCTCCCTGCTTGGCCCCTCCGGCTGCGGCAAAACGACCACGCTGCGCATGATCGCAGGCCTGGAAACCCCCACGGAGGGCGAAATCTGGATCGGCGACCGAATGGTTTTTTCGGCCAAGGAGGGGATCGACGTGCCCGCCAATCAGCGCGGCATCGGCTTCCTGTTCCAGAACTACGCGCTTTGGCCTCATATGACCGTGTACCAGAACATCGCCTTCGGCCTGGAAACCATGAAATGGAAAAAGCAGGATATCAAGGGCCGTGTCGAGGAAATGTGCGCCCTTTTGCAGCTGACGGAATACATCGACCGCTATCCCGGCGAGCTGTCTGGCGGACAACAGCAGCGCGTGGCCATAGCCCGCACGCTGGCGACCAACCCCGCCATCCTGCTGATGGACGAGCCGCTGTCCAACCTGGACGCCAAGCTGCGCCTGGACATGCGCAGCGAGCTGAAGCGCCTGCATACCTCGACCAAGGCGACCTTCGTCTACGTGACCCATGATCAGATGGAGGCCATGGCGCTTTCCACCGACGTATGCCTGATGAAGATGGCCGTGCTCCAGCAGTACGACGCCCCGCTGACGCTGTACGGCCGGCCCGCCAACAAATTCGTCGCCAATTTCGTAGGCAATCCCGCCATCAACTTTATTGATTTTGACGTCCGCAAGGAGGACAGGCAAACCATCCTCGAAAGGGATGGACACCGCTTCTCCGCGAGGCTGGACGATGGCGCGACGCTCTCCGGGGCACGTGTCACCGTGGGCATCCGTCCCGAAAGCCTGCTGGTCAAGGCGGACGGCGCGCTGCGCGGCACCGTCGTATCCGCCTTCCCCTACGGCATGGAGACGACCGTGCTGATCCAGTGCATGGGCTCCGAGCTCCGCTCGGTCGTGTTCGGCAGCATTGATTTTCGGCCCGGTCAGGAGATCGGCCTCTCCCTGGCGGATACCGGCTTATGCTTCTTTGACCCTGAGACAGAGGCGCTGATCGGCACCGGTGACATGCAGCCGATCTGACAGGACTTTACTTTTTCTCAACGTGCGACGGGCTCCCGGTTATGCTTTCGGGAGCCCGTCGTTCTTTTTGTGACTATCGTTCGATCTTCACGCTGAAATGCACGGTCCGCTGGTTTTCCTCCGCAAACTCGGAGGCATAGAGCGCCCGGTCATCATTGTCGATGAACGGGAAGCGGCTGTAACGAAGGTCGGCTTCGACCGTATCCGGATGGTCCTGAAGGGCCTTTCGGGCATTTTGCGCCTCTACGATGCATTGCTCGTAATATTCCCGGTACTCCGGATAAAGCGCGGCCAATTTGCGCTGCTCCGCGTCGAAAGTCTCATGCCGCCAGGACAGCCCACATTCCACATAAATCAGCACGCTGCCGTCGGCCAGGCGAACGTAATCCTCCGCCGAAACGGATTCCATGCCCTCGATCCCGCAGCCGGACACTTTGATCAGCAGCAGCTCCTTGTTTGGGTCGTCCATCATCTCCCGCACAGGCCCAAAGCCCTTTTCGGACCACAGGTAATGCTCGCCATGTGCGTCCTCATCCGCGTCCGGGTCATTGGGGTCCATATAATTCCCATCTGTATCCAGATTGATATAGGGATGCAGCTCAAAGCGTTCGGGATCGGTAGAAAGGGCCCGCAGCGTCAGCGTCAGCATATCGTATTCGGGCACCCAGGCGACGTCCTGCACGGCGATTTGGATCAGCTCGTCGGTTTCCTCCTCCTGGGGCACCGTGTCGTTTAGGCTGTTCATGATGGCCTCGTATTTGTCGGGCTCAAACTGTCGATAGGCGCTGAAGCGATTGTTGTAGTACCATGTAAGGCCCGTGCCCAGCCCTACGGCCAGGGCGGCGCCTCCCAGTAAAACCAGCACGATTGCCAGCGCCAGGCCGGCGGAAAGCTTTTTCTTCATGACCGGTTTCTCCTCCATTGCGTTTTGCACCAGGCGAGCGCGCTGGAGCTCGTTATAGGTCAGGCCGCTCAGATTTGCATCGATGGCCTTTTTGATCCTTTCGTCACGCATCCTCCATCCCTCCCAGCTCCAGCTTGAGCGTTTGCTCCGCCCTGCGCAGACGCCTGCGTACTGTGGTAATCCCCTTCCCGAGGATCCTCGCCGTTTCTTCGAGCGTAAAGCCCTGATAATAATAGAGCAGCACCGCCTGCTTTTGATTTTCGGGCAGGCCGCACACCGTGAGGAATAGCGTCCTGTCCTCCGCCTCCACCGAAAGCCGGCTTTCGGGAAGGTCGGACAGCGCGCATCTCAGATCCGTCTGCCGATACCATTTTTCGCGCCGCAGGTCGCGGGCGGTGTTTAGCGCGATACGGCACAGCCAGGCGCGGTCGTTTTCGATCTCCTGGCTGTCCATGCGCTTCCAGGCCTTGAGAAAGGTGTTCTGCACGGCGTCCTCCGCCAGATGCCAGTCGGACAGGTAAACGAAGCAGAGATGGAGAAGCTGCTCCGAATACCGATCCACCCACTCCGTCAGTTTTTGTTCCCTGGCATCCGCGTTCTCTGCTGATCGTCCGGACGTCACGGACGTCATCATGCCGACCACCTCCTTAAGGCTTCACCAATCAGACGAAAAAAGAGAGGCTTTTTTGCCTCTCCTTGGAAATATTTTTTTCGTCAGCCATGATACAGCTTGTGGGATTGGTATCTTGGGTCGCAGGTCAGGTTCAGCCCCAGCCGCCGGAAGGTGTTGGCGTCCGCGGCGGACAGGATCACGGTGGAATGGACCTCGCAGCCCTTTAATTCGGGAAGGGCCGCAAGGGCGCGGGCGGCGGCCTCGTCGGTCGCGGCGCTCACGGAAAGGGCGATCAGCACCTCGTCCGAATGGAGGCGCGGGTTATGGTTGCCCAGATACCGGCACTTCAGCTCCTGCACCTGCTCGATGACCTGGGGCGGGATCAGGTGATGGGGCTTGTCGATGCCCGCGAGCGCCTTGACGGCGTTCAGCACCACGGCGGCGGACGGGCCCAGCAGGTCGGAGGTCTTGCCGGTGATGATGCGCCCGTCGGCCAGCTGGATCGCCAGCGCCGGGAGCTCCGTTTCCTCCAGCCGTCTGCGGGCGGCGGCGATCACCGGGCGCTCCTCGTCGGTGATCCCCAGCTGACGCATCAACAGCTCGATCTTATCGGCCTCCTCCTTCGTGGCGTGGCCCTGCAAGAAGGAGCAGCGGGCGGCGTACCAGCGGCGGATGATCTCCTGGCGGGCGGCCGCCCGGCAGGCCTCGTCGTCGGAGATGCAGAAGCCCACCATATTGACCCCCATATCCGTGGGGGATTTATAGGGCGATTCTCCCCACACATGCTCAAACAGCGCGTTCAGCACAGGGAAAATCTCGATATCGCGGTTATAATTGACGGTGGTCTTGCCGTAGGCCTCCAAATGGAAGGGGTCGATCATATTGACGTCGGACAGGTCGGCCGTCGCCGCCTCATAGGCCACGTTGACCGGATGTTTGAGCGGCAGGTTCCAGATGGGGAAGGTCTCGAATTTGGCGTATCCGGCCTTGATGCCCCGCCGGTTTTCCTGATAGACCTGGCTCAGACAGGTGGCCATCTTGCCGCTGCCGGGGCCGGGCGCGGTCACCAGCACGAGCGGGCGGGTGGTCTCGATATAATCGTTCTTGCCGAAGCCCTCGTCGGACACGATGTGCGCGACGTCGGTCGGATAACCGGCGATCGGGTAATGGCGGTATACGCGGATGCCCAGGCCCTTCAGCCGCCGCTCAAACAGGTCGGCGGCGTGCTGGCCGGCGTAGCGGGTCATGACCACCGAGCCCACGTACAGCCCGATCCCCTGGAAGGCGTCGATCAGGCGCAGCACGTCCAAATCATAGGTGATTCCCAGGTCGCCCCGCACCTTGCTCTTCTCGATGTCGTTGGCGTTGATCACGACCACGATTTCCGCCTGGTCCCTGAGCTTCAGGAACATGCGCACCTTACTGTCCGGCAGGAAGCCCGGCAGCACGCGGGAGGCGTGGAAATCGTCAAACAGCTTGCCGCCCAATTCCAGGTACAGCTTGCCGCCGAAGCGCCCGATCCGCTCCAGGATGTGCTCGGACTGCAGGCGGGTATATTGCTCGTGATCAAAGCCGATTCGCATAGGTGATCGATCCTTTCATGATTATCATTATCGTTTCGCAGTATCCGTTCAAGTTCTTTATGCCCTGCCGTGCCGGAAACGGTTGAGTAAGCCCGTCACGTCCCCCTCGGCGATGGCGGTCAGCCATTCGTCCGAAAAGCTGTTCCAGTCGACGCCCCGGGCCTGGGCGATCGCAAGCAATTCGTCCATCGTGCGGGCGGCGGACATAGCGTCCACCGTGTCCTGATCGATGGGCGGCGCGGGACGGGGGCGCTTTTTCCTTGCCTCGTCCATATCAGCCGATCCCCAGGGGCTTGAGGCCGCCCACGCCGATCAGCTGCATCACGATGGTCGCGACGCCGATCACCGCCATATAAACGGCAAACACGTTGTAGGAGATCTTGTTGATCATCCGCAGCATGAAGCGGACCGTGACCATACCGACCAGGAAAGCGCAGACCATGCCCACCAGGATCGGCAGCGTCATGGAGCCGATCGCGGCAAAGGCCCCGGCCTCCGCCGCGTCCTTGCCCTCCACCAGGAGGGAGCCCAGGATGGCCGGAGCGCTCATCATGAAACAGAATTTGATCGCCTTTTGGCGCGAAAGCCCGGAGGAAACGCCGCCCAGCGTCGTGGAGCCGCTGCGGCTGACACCTGTCATCATGCCAAGCGCCTGGAAGCAGCCCATGACCAGCGCCTGCCGGACGCCAACCTCCCCGCCCTGCGCGCGGTGACGGCCGCCGCTGATGCGCTCGACCAGCCACATCATCACCGCCGTCACCAGGAAGAATACGCCCAGCAGGCCGCCGCCGTTGAGCCGGTCAAACACGTCTCCCAGCAGCACCTTAACGACCAGCGCCGGCACCGAGGCCAGCACCAGCAGCCAGAACTGCCTGGATTTGACCAGCAGGGCCTTCAGCATTTCCAGCCAGTCCTGCCAGAAAACGATCACCACAACGGCCAGCGTGCCGACGTGCAGCAGCACCGTCACCAGCATCATGGCGCTTTCCTCGATCCTGATCTGGAACAGCTGCTCCAGCAGCTGGATATGCCCGCTCGACGAAACCGGCAGGAACTCGGCGAGCCCCTGCACAATGCCCAGCAGGGCAGCCTGAAAAACGTTCATAGGACACCTCCTTCAAAAGCATGAAACAGAAAACTTAATCGTGCTCCGCCTGCCCGTCCTCTTTGGCGACGAGCTTGTCAAACGTAAAGTAAACGGTGGCCAGGGGCGGCAGGCGCAAAACGGCGGAAAAGGGCTTCCCGGCGCAGGGCTCCCGCTCCGTCCGGATGGGGGAAACGTTCCGCACGCCGCTGCCGGCATAGCGCTCGTCATCGGTGTTGAGGGCCTCGGTCAGGATGCCGTCCGCCGTCAGCGGCAGGCGATAATCCTCGTAATTGGCGGGCGTAAAGTTGGTCACGCAGACGACGGCGTTGCCCGCCTGATCCCGCCGCTCAAAGGCGACGACGGAGCGGTCCCGGTCATCGGCGTTCAGCCATTCAAAGCCGTCCCAGCTGTCGTCGATCTCATAGAAGGCGGGCGTGGAGCGGTAAAAGCGGTTCATCTCGCGCACGCAGGTCTGCAAATTGGGATGCCGCTCGTAGGACAGGAGGAACCAATCCAGCGGAGCGTTATCCTTCCATTCGATGAACTGGCCGAACTCGCCGCCCATAAACAGCAGCTTTTTGCCGGGATGGGCCGTCTGATAGCCGTACAGCGCGCGCAGGCCGGCAAATTTGCGCCACAGGTCGCCGGGCTGCTTATCCAGCATGGAGCGCTTGCCATGCACCACCTCGTCGTGGGAAAAGGGCAGCACATAATTCTCGCTGAAGGCGTACATCAGGGAGAACGTCAGCTTTTCATGATGGTAACGCCGATAAAGCGGGTCCATCTCGACATAGCTGAGCATATCGTTCATCCAGCCCATGTTCCACTTGAAGCCGAAGCCCAGGCCCCCATCCGAGATAGGCCAGGTGACCATCGGATAGGCGCTGGATTCCTCCGCGATGGTCTGTGCGCCGGGATAGCGGGCATAGACCGCGGTGTTGAGCTCCTTCAAAAAGCGGATGGCCTCATGATTCAGGTTGCTGCCGTCCTCATTGGGCAGCCATTGCCCCGGCTCCCGGCAAAAGTCCAGGTACAGCATGCTGCTGACCGCGTCGCACCGAAGGCCGTCGGCATGATAGTATTCCAGCCAGAAGCAGGCGTTGCTCAGCATGAAGGAGCGCACCTCGCCCCGCCCGTAATCAAAGAAATGGGTGCCCCACTGCGGCATATCCCCCCGCCGCGGGTCCGGGTGCTCGAACAGCGGCGTCCCATCAAAGCGCCGCAAGCCCGCTTCGTCCCTTGGGAAATGGGCGGGGACCCAGTCCAGGAACACGCCGATGCCCGCCTGATGCAGCCGGTCGATCAGCCGCGCGAAATCCCAAGGCGCGCCGAACCACGCCGTCGGGGCGTAAAAGCCCGTCACCTGATAGCCCCAGGAACCGTCAAACGGATGCTCCATGACCGGCAGGAACTCAACGTGCGTGTAGCCCATGTCCAGCAGGTACGGGATCAGCTCGTCCCCGAGCTCCTCATAGCTCAGGTATCGCCCGTCCTCATGCCGCCTCCACGAGCCCAGGTGCAGCTCATAAATGTTGACGGGGCTGCGATACCAATTTTTCCGCGCCCGCTCCGCCATCCACGCTTGGTCGTGCCAGGTGAAGCCGTCCAAATCGCACAGGCGGGAAGCTGTGTTGGGGGTCCGCTCGGAACGGAAGGCGAACGGGTCCGCCTTCTCATGCCATTGGCCGTCCGGCCCCTGAATCGCGTACTTATAGTTGAGCAGCAGCTCGGCGGCGTTTTCATAGGAAAAGCGGTCAGGATCGCTCTCAGGGGTGAACAGGCGGGCGGGCAGCCGCTTTTCCCAGATGCCGTCATACTGCTTCTCCATCGGGCTCCAGGCGACGCTCCAGCCGTTGAACTCCCCCACCACGCTGACCGCCCGGGCGTTGGGCGCCCAGACCGCGAAGGAATAATAATCCTCCCCGTCCATATACAGCCGATGCGCCCCCAGGAAACGGTAGGCGTCGGCGCAGGTCCCAGCGTGAAAGCTGTCCCGCGTCGCGCTGTCTGGCGGCACGTATCGCATGAAGCTCCCTCCTTGCCTCACCAGGCTCGGTCAGTCGTCGATATGCTCGAAGAAGTCGTCCTTGGCCTCGTCCGGGCCAACGGTGCTCATATACAGGCCGAATTTGCGGCAGTCCCAGGGACCCTTTTCCTCGATCTGGTAGGTCAGCGCGCGCTGGGAAACGTGGCAGTACAGCGCCTCCTTGGCAACCTCCAGGCCCGTTTTGCCGCCGAACGCGGCAAGGGGCTGATGCCAGTCCATCAGCACGGTGTTCTGATCGTAGAGGTGGATGTAAAGCTTCTTGACCTGCCAGGCGCCGTATTGCTCGTAAGAGGCCGGGTCATAGGCCGGGTCGGCCGCCTTTTCCAGGCAATTGATGGTCATGTAGGCCGTGATCTGGTGGGCGGCGTGGCCGTATTCACCGTTCAGGTCCTGCGTGAGCACCACCTCGGGCTTGACCCGACGCAGGATGGACACATACCAGGGATACACCCTTCGGGTGCCGCCCCAGGCGTCGTATACGGTCATACGGTTGTAGGACATGAAATCCTTGTTTTAGCCGATCACCGGGTAGGCGTGGACCCCGCAGGTCCAAAGCCCGTCCAGCAGCTCATTCTTGCGGCGCGCGTCGCCGTGGGCCAGATAGACCAATTGCACCTGCTTGCCCCGCTCCCCGGCATAGGTCGGCAGCGTGCCGCCGAACCAGAGCAGCTCATCGTCCGGATGGGCGGATAAAAGCAGCATATCGGCCTTTTCCAGCGTCTCCCAGCGCTGCACCCAGCCCGGCACCTCGCCCTCGCCGATCAAGCGCAGCTCCGTCAGGTCCAGCATGTTTTTCCCGTCGTAATTCCGGATCGCGATGCGGAAGCTGGTGACGCCGGGCAGCGGGGTGAACTGGTGGAGGTATTCCTCGCTGTGAAAAGCGTAATCCACGTATGCCCCGCTTTCATCCGGGATCTGGATCACATGCTCCACGGCCTTCTTGAAATGGCAGAGGTACAGCCCGTATACCGGCTCGTCCTCCGCCATGTCCACCTGCACGTAGCCCTTTTTGGCGTACCAGACGGTCTTATACTGGCCGTCCAGCAGGTTCCGCACGGAGGCGTTGTTGGCCGTGGCGGAAATGGCCTTTGGGTACAGCTCCTTTGCTTCCTCCGCCAGCGCGCCGCCGCACAAAAGCAAAGCCAGAAGCGCGCACAGCGGAATCCATCGTTTGATCAAGCGCTTTCCCTCCCTTGACGCAGCGCGGCGACGGCCAGCGCAGCTTCGACGAGTAAGAACAACGCGTACCAAAATAGGTCGGCGCTCGCCTTCAGGAAGTCAAAGGGCACGAGCACCCGGCCGTCCAGCGCGAACTCCAGGAATACGATCGCCCCGCCGCCCAGCACGGCGCAGGCGACGCCCCAAAGCGTCCTGCCCTTCCGCCTGAACAGCAGGATGACCGCGGCCGCTGCCAGCAGGTAAAAGTAAAGCTGCTCGGCGTGGACAAAGCCCCACATCAGATAACTGTCCGCCCGAAGGCTGATCGAAAACGTCTCCGTCAGTCCAAGGAAGAGCAGGGCCGTCAGGGCCCTCCGATCCCGAAACGCGGGAAGCAGGCAAACCGCCAGCGCGAAGAACAGCAGCAGGCTTTCGATGAGTCCCGTGTTCAGCCGGGGCCCCAAATCCCCTGGCACGGTCCAAACGGAAGGGGCGTCCATATAATCGCCGAAGTTCAGGCGGAGCGCAAACACCTCGATATACCGGCAGGCGGCGCAGAGCAAAAGCAGCACGGGCCCCGCCGTCCGAAGCGCGGTCTGCGCGCCGCGGCGGCTGCGCGGGCCAGCCAGCCACCGGCAGGAAATCAGCGCGCCCAATACCCCGCCAAACAGGGAAAGCCCTCCGTCCGACAGGCGGAAAATCGTCCGCCAATCCCCGGCCTCACTGAAATAAAAGACGCCCTCCGTCGCGCAGTAAACCGCGCGGGCGCAAATCAAGCCCAGCAGCATGGAAGCGCCGACGCAAAACACAGCGTCCGCGCTTTCCATCGTCCGGCTGGTCGCAAACAGGAACGCAGCCCCGCACAGCGCCATCGCGCCGGCCAGCAGCAAGCCATAGGTCGTCATCCCGATTTCCTCAATTCCCGTTCAGCAGGGTCAGCAACTCGGCCATATTGGCGTCCGCCGCCTGCGCCTCGCTGCGGGCGGTATATTCCGACCGCTTCTCGGGCAGCAGCCGCACGCTGACCTGCGTGAAGGCCGTCAGCGCCAGCGCGCCCATGATCATCAGAACGCCGGCCACAGCCTTGAGCCTGTCTCTCTTCGTCATCTTACTTTTTCCAGGTGGCGGGGTCAACCGCCGAGCAAACGTACACGATATCCGACGTTTTGCGCTCCGAGCCCTCGTAGTGCTCGTCAAAATACTTGCGGTGGAAGAACATGATGGAGGAATTGCCTCCGTCCAGGTTATACGCGGTCTGCACGCCCAGGGTGGCCATGTAATCAGCCGCCTGCTGCATGGTCATCCCGCGGGATTTCTGGCTGCGGCCCTCGATCTCCACAAACAGATAGGACAGCGTATCCACCTGCGCGATGATGGTGCGCGGCGCGCGGGCAAGGGCCTCGAACCAGTAATCGTCCCGAATGGTGCGGGCCTCGCCGTTCATCACGAACACGGGCCCAAAGGAAAAGCTGTTCACAATCCGGTGGCCCGCCTTCAAAAAGGCCACCATCTCCGCGGGATCAGAGTCGAGGATCGGGTGAAAATCGCCGTTCTCATCGATGAACAGGCTGTCCTTATCCGGGCTTTGGCTCTGCTCCAGGGCGATGCCCATGCGATAGATCATGCCGTGCCGCCGGGTGAACATATCGCCGTTCACGGCCACCACGGCCTGATAGGCGCGAACCAGCGCGCCGGGCTCCGATTCATACTGTTCCTTGGCGTTGCCGTGGAAGGCCGTGCGCAGCTGCGTGGGCGATTTGACCTTGATCCAGGCCAGGTCCACCGTGCAGCCGTATTCCTCCAGGCGCACCTTCTCCATCCGCACCGACAGGCTCTCGTCCTCATAGCCCATATCCGTATAGCAGGCCGGATTGGGCTCATAGCCCGGGGTCATGGAAATGGGCAGGTCATAGGGGCCGCCCTCGGCCAACGCCGTGCCCAGCCCTCCGCAGATCAGGAGCGCCAGCCACAGGGATATCATTCGTTTCATCCGCATCCTCCGTCCCTTCAGCGTACAGGTGATTATACCATATTCGCGCGCCGGATGTACAGTATCACTCCCAGGATTCATCGATGTTTTCAAAGAAATCGTTCCGCCCTGTGTCCGGCCCGACCTGAAAGGAAACCAGGCCGAATACCCGGCAGTCATAGGGCCCGCCCTCCCGCATATCCTGAGACAGGGGGTGCTGAGACTTATGCTTTCTGAGGGCCTCTCCCGCCACGTCGAAGGCCGTCCGGCCCGCAAAGGCCGAAAGCGGCATCTGCCAGCCGATCTCGATCCGGTTTTCCGGGTAATAATGCAGGTATAGCTTAGGCACCTGCCAGACGCCGTGTTCCGCGGCGGAACCCTCGTCAAAGGTCGGATCGGCCGCCCTTTCCAGGCAATTTACGCAGGCGTAGCCGGCGATCTGGTGCGCCGCGTGTCCGTACTCCCCGTTCAGGTCGTGGCTGAGCAGCACGTCCGGCTGATATCGCCGGATCAGCCTCACCAGCCAGGGATACAGCGTTTTTGTGCCGCCCCAGGCCCCGTAGATGGTCTGGCGGTCATGGGCACTCACGTCCTTAAAGGGCCCGATCACCGGATAATTCCGGATGCCGCCCATCCAAAGGCCGTCCAGCAGCTCGTTGGCCCGCTGGGCGGCGCCGCAGGTCAGGTAAACCACCTGGATCCGCTTGCCCCGCTCCGTCGCGTAATAGGGCAGGGTCCCGCCAAACCAGATCCACTCGTCGTCCGGGTGGGCGGCAACCAGCATGAGGTCCGCCTTCCCAGAAAGCGCTCCCCACTCCTGCACCCAATCGGGCCTTTCCCCCTCGCTCAGCACGTGAAGCTCGGCAATGTTTAGCATGTGCTCGCCGTCAAAATCCCGAATCTCCAGGCGGAAACGGTCTACACCGGGCAGGGGGGTAAACTGATGGAGATATCCCTCCTCGTGGACCGCCACATCCCGCCAGCCGCCCGCTCCGTCCGGCACCTGCACGGCATGCCGGGCCGCAAAGCGGCTGTGGCATACATAGACGCCGCCCGCCGTTTCGCCCTGCTTCAGCTCCACCTCCAGCCAGCCCTTCTTCGCGTACCAGGCGGTGGCATAGCGCCCGTCGGTCAGGGCGTTCAGGTTCTGCTGATTGACCTGGGCGGACACGCGCCTGGGCGTAAGCTCCCTGGCCGTTTCCCCCAGCGCCGGAAGGGCCAGCAGTCCCGAGATCAGCGCCAGGACCATCAAAAGCTTCCTCATCTTCTCCCCCGTTCGTTCGCGTCATGGCATGGGAAAGGGCCGTCACGTTTGGATCGCGGCGGCCCTTCCTTTCGGCCAGTATAAGGATAACACAGGTAAAAGCCCTTGTAAAGTAGCATTTATGTAGCGTTTATGTAGCAAACGCGTGTCAAATGTCGCATTCGCGTTTCAAATGTAGCGTTTATGTCGCATTCGTGTTTCAAATGTCGCAAACGCGTGTCAAAAATTTCAAATTATTTTTAGGCTGCTTCCGCTCCGGCCTGACGTGACAACGATTTGGCGGGGAATACTTTCGCGAAGCCGGTCAACGTGGGAAATGATCCCGATCTGGCGACGGTCCCCGGCGAGCTCGGAAAGCACAGCGAGGGCCTGCGTGAGCACCGCGTCGTCCAGGGAGCCAAAGCCCTCGTCGATGAACATGGCCTCCACCTGCTTCCCGCCCGCGCGCGCCTGCACGACCGCCGAAAGCCCGAGCGCCAGCGATAGGGAGACCTGGAAGCTCTCGCCCCCGGACAGCGTTTCCGTCCTGCGGCTTTCGCCGGTAAAGGCGTCCTGCACCTCGATCTGGAAGCCCGTCTGGCTGTTCTTCCGATCTCCCCGCACCAGATGACGCAGCTGATACTTGCCCCTGCTCAACACGGCGAGACGCTGATTGGCCTCCGCCAGCACCTCCCGGAAGAAGGCGCCCATCACATACCGGTCGAAGGAGAGTACGCCGCCCTCTACCGGCGCTTCGTTGGCCAGGGCGGACATCCGGCGCAGTCGGACCGCCGCCTTCTCCGTCCGCTTAAGCTCCCGCAGCGCCGCCGCGACCGCCTCCTGCGTGCGCTGATGCGAGCGGAGGCGAAGGGCGGCCAGATGCTCCTGTGCGCCGATCCGCCGCAGTTCGGCCTCCGTATCCTCGACCGCCTGTCGGATCGGCTCCGTGGGCTCGGGGCTTTCCGCGCCGATCGAGCGGTCCAGCTCCTGCAGCTTTCCCTCGAGCTCGGCGCGCTCTTTTTCGTAGGCGGAGACGCGTCCCCGCGCCTGTAACAGCCAGGCGTCGGCCGATACTCCCTCCGCCGCGGCAAGGGCCAGACGGTACTCCGCTTCATCCGCAAGGCCCTGATCCCCCAAGGCGTTCTGGAACAGCTCGCGTTGCTCCGCCAATCTCTCGACAAGCAAAGTCTGCTCCTCCGCGGCGCGATCCCGCAGGGCCTCCTGCTGCGCAAGGTCCCGATGGCTCTGCGCCAAGGCCTCCCGGGCCTGCTCGACGGCCCGTTCGATTCGGGCGGCGGCTGCCAGCTCCTCGTCCAGCGCCGTTTGGGCAGCCTCCAGGGTCTCAAAGGGCAGTCGAGCGGCCCTGAGCTCCGCCTCCAGCCGGTCCACCGTCCGGGCCGCTTCGCCTTCCGCCTCCCGCTGCTCGCTCCATCGGTCTGAAAGCTCCTGTATGGCCTTCTCCTCATCCCGGATCATCAAAGCGAGGGCATTCCGGCGCTCTACGGCCTGCCGCGCATCCTCCCGCTCCGCCTGGGCCGCGACCAGCGCCTCGCGCAGCGCCG
>JAFUHB010000057.1 GCA_017469085.1 Clostridia bacterium | reverse complement strand
GTTTCAAATGTAGCGTTTATGTCGCATTCGTGTTTCATTTGTCGCATTTGCGTTTCATTTTCTCTCACTTTTTTAAGGCAACGCCGCACAATACAGCGGCGCATCTGACACATGTCTTTTCCGTCCTGATTTTGCCTCATTTCAGTCGACGTAGCGCTGCTACGCCTCCTTTCATTCGGCTTCATCAGAACAAAAAATCCATGCGTCATCTGACCACCTTTATTATGCGGTGTTGCCTTAATTTTTCCCCGCCAGCCCCGTGATCAGGCCGTCGAGCTCCGCGGCGAAACGGCCGATATGATAGCCGTCGATGGTGCGGTGATTGACCTCCAGGGTCATATTCAATGTTTTTCGGCCATCCTTATCAATATACTTGCCCCAGGTCACGCGCGGAATGGTATCGTCCGGATCAAAGTCCCGCTCCCCCGTGATGGCGGTCATGTCCACCGTGGGCACGCAGGAGAGATATACGAGGTCCTGCGTCTCCCTGGTATCATCGATGAAGCACCGCTGCGCGCCGCTCTGCGCCCGGGCCGCGCGGCAAAAGTCGTCCAGCTCCGGCAACAGCTCGGCGGTCACGATATAAAACAGCTCTTCGCCCTTGCGGATGTCGGTGAAACTCGGCTTTCGGCCGTCCAGCAGCCAAACCTCCCCCTGATCAATCGAATAGCGGAAGTTCTCCACCCGGTTGAGGGCCTGGCATACCAGCCAGCACAGCGCCAGGTAAAAGGAAAGCCCCCTGGGCTTCACGTAATCATAAACGCCCGTCACATCCACCTGAAAGCTGACGCTGTAAAACGGGTAGGACATGCTGGAAAAGAATGTAAAAATTTCCTTGCGCTGCCATTGGTCCAAATCGATGCGCTGCATGCTGATCATCTCCATCTCTGAGCCTTCACCGGCGGTTCCAAAGCCCGCCCGTTTCCGACGCCCGGCCCAATTATAAGCGAAAACCTGCTATTGCGCAATGATGCCATATTTGCCATATTTGCCCCGCTAAGGCCTTTTTTCCGCGCTTGCGCAGCACTATGGTTTAAGGTATAATATATATTGTTTTATTCTGCACACGCAAAAGGAGACCCTTCATGTTTGATTTTGTCAAGAAAATGTTCGGCTCGGGCAACGACGCGCAGCTGAAGCCTATCATGAAGCAGGCGGCCGCGGTCGAAGCGCTCGAGCCTGTCTATCAAAAGCTTTCCGACGCGGAATTAGCCGCCAAGACCGAGGAATTCAAGCGTCGCTATCAGAACGGGGAAACGCTGGACCAGCTGCTGCCGGAAGCGTTTGCGACCGTGCGGGAGGCATCGAGCCGGGTGCTCGGGCTGCGCCCCTTTCAGGTGCAGCTGATCGGCGGCATCGTGCTTCATCAGGGCCGCATTGCCGAAATGAAGACCGGCGAGGGCAAAACGCTCACCGCCACCCTGCCCGCCTATCTGAACGCCATTACCGGCAAGGGCGTCCACATCGTCACCGTCAATGATTACCTCGCCTCCTTCCAGGGCGAGGAAATGGGCAAGCTCTATCGCTTCCTGGGGCTTTCAGTGGGCGTGATCGTACACGACCTGACCACCGAGCAGCGGCGCGCCGCCTACCAGGCCGATATCACCTACGGCACCAACAATGAGATGGGCTTCGACTACCTGCGCGATAACATGGTGCTGTATGAAAAGGATATGGTGCAGCGCGGCCATCACTTCGCGATCGTGGACGAGGTCGACTCCATCCTGATCGACGAGGCCCGCACGCCGCTGATCATTTCCGGCCAGGGCGAGCGCAGCACCGACATGTATGAAAAGGCCGACCGTTTCGTGGTCCGCCTGAAAAACGAAGAGGATTACACTGTTGACGAAAAGGAACGCGCCGTTACCTTTACCGAAGCCGGCGCGCAGAAGGCAGAGGCGGCCTTCGGGATCGAGAACCTCTCCGACCCTGAAAACAACGAGCTCAATCATTACCTGATCCAGGCGCTGAAGGCCAACGCCCTCATGAAGCGGGACGTGGACTATGTGGTGCAAAACGGCCAGGTCGTGATCGTCGATGAGTTCACCGGCCGCCTGATGATCGGCCGCCGCTATTCGGACGGCCTGCACCAGGCCATCGAGGCCAAGGAGCACGTCAAGGTCGAGCGCGAAAGCAAAACGCTGGCCACCATCACCTTCCAGAATTACTTCCGCATGTACGAAAAGCTCTCCGGCATGACCGGTACGGCCAAGACCGAAGAGGAGGAATTCCAGGGGATCTACCGCCTGGACGTCGTGCAGGTGCCCACCAACAAGCCGATGATCCGCCAGGACCTCAACGACGTCGTCTATAAGGGCAAAAAGGGCAAGTACCAGGCCGTGATCGACGAAATCATCCGCCGCCACGCGACCGGCCAGCCCATCCTGGTCGGCACCGTTTCGGTCGAGGTCAGCGAGCTCCTGTCCCGGATGCTGGAGCTTCGCGGCGTCGAGCACAACGTGCTCAATGCCAAGCATCACGCCCGGGAGGCGGAGATCGTAGCGCAGGCCGGCCGACTGAACGCAGTCACCATCGCCACCAACATGGCGGGCCGCGGCACCGATATCCTGCTGGGCGGCAACCCCGATTTTATGGCGCGCAAGGCGCTTCGGGCCGAGAACGTCGAGGAGGACGTCATCGAGGCCGCGACCGGCTTCAACGAAGACGTCGGCGAGGAAGTGCTCGCCGTGCGCGCGCATTATCGCGAGCTCTACGAGCAGTTCAAGAAAACCACCGATCAGGAGCACGACCAGGTCGTCAAGGCGGGCGGCCTGCACATCATCGGCACCGAGCGGCATGAGAGCCGCCGTATCGACAACCAGCTGCGCGGGCGCTCCGGCCGCCAGGGCGATCCGGGCTCCAGCCAGTTCTTCATCGCCCTCGAGGATGATCTGATGCGCCTGTTCGGCGGCGAAAAAATCGCGCCGATGATCGAGCGCCTGGGCATGGACGATTCGACGCCGCTGGAGGCGGGCATGCTCACCAAGCAGATCGAAAACGCGCAGAAGCGCGTTGAATCCCGCAATTACCAG
>JAFUHB010000056.1 GCA_017469085.1 Clostridia bacterium | reverse complement strand
GCGCCTGCAATACCTGGTCAAGACCCGGGAAGGCGATTTCCTGGTCAACACCGATGCCGACCAGCAGCTGCCCCCGCACGAGCCCGTATCCCTGTTCTTCCCCCCGGAAAAGACGATTTTCGTCACGGCTTGACTTTTGTTCGATGAAAGCGCCCGATCGGCGTTCTCATACATCATCAACCATACAGGAGGTCCCACCCATGAAAAAGCTCGTCGCTCTCTTCCTCGTACTGTCGCTGGCCCTCTCGCTGACCGCTGCCCTGGCCGAGGACGTACCCACCCTGACCATTTCCACCTGGGCCGCCAACATCGACACCCTGACCGAGAATGTGTTCGCGCCCTTTGAAGCCGCCAACAACTGCAAGATCGTGCTGGACACCGGCAATAACGCCGCCCGCCTAGGCAAGCTGCAGGAAAACCCGGACGCTTACGATATCGTCTACTTCTCGGACCTTTACGTCAAGCGCGCCCTGGAGCAGGACCTCTTCCTCCCGATCGATCAGAGCCGCATCGAAGGCCTGGACGACCTCTATGATTTCTGCAAGGACCCGAACTTTGGCTATGGCCCCGGCTATACCGTGACCGGTTTTGGCATCCTGTATAATCCCGCCGAGTTCGACGCTCCCCTGACCTCCTGGGCCTCCCTGTGGGAGAACGACGTGGCCGCCAACCTGGCGCTGCCCGATATCACCGTGACCTCCGGCCCCTACATGATCGAAGTTGCCGGCAAGGTGGCCGGTGTGAATCCCGCTGAGGACGACGATCCTGCCTTTGCCAAGATCAAGGAGCTGTCCGAAAACGGCGCGATCTTCTATTCCGGCTCCGCCGACCTGATCGCCAAATTCGAGCAGGGCGAAGTCGCCGCCGCCGTCTGCCAGGATTTTGACGCCTCCACCATCCGTTCCGCTGTCGAGGGCCTCGAATACGTGATCGTGCCCGAGGAAGGCTCTTACCTGGGCATCAACCAGGTCAACATCACGAAAAACAGCCAGAACGTTGACCTAGCCTACAAGTTCATCTCCCGGCTGATCAGCTACGACGTCCAGTATAAGGACGCGCTGGACAAGGTGGAGGCTCCCGCCAACGTGAACGTGGTCCTGACCGCCGAGGAAGCCGACGGCATGTGCTACGGCGACGCCGTCAAGATTTCCGACGCGCCGAATTGGGCCCTGTACAGCGAAAAGAACAACGCCTGGATCGAACGCTATAACGAGGAGATCTATCAGTAATCATGAAGCGCACGCTGATACAAAACGCGCAGGTATACAATTCCTGGCTCCGGCGTTTCCTGCCCGGCTGGCTTCTGATCGAGGACGGCCGTGTCAGGTATGCCTTCTGCGAGGAAGCCTGCCCCCTGTCAGCGGATATCACGATCGACGCGAAGGGATGCTATTGCATTCCTTCGTTCCTTGATATCCATCTGCATGTGGAAAGCTCCATGGTCGTGCCGTCCACCTTCTCCCGGGAGCTGCTTCGGCACGGCGTCACCACCTGTGTGGCCGAGCCCCACGAAATCGCGAACGTATTCGGCATCGAAGGCGTAAACGCCTTTATCAAGGCCGCCCGGGACGTTAAGGCAGATATCCTGTGGGGGATCCCATCCTCCGTGCCCTGCACCGAATTTGAGACGACAGGCGGACGGATCGAGCTGGACGACGCGCTGGAGCTTCTGCGCGATCCGAGCGTCCATTGCCTGGGCGAGGTCATGAACTGCTGGTCGGTGCTGAATGAGCCGGACGGCAAAACGCGGCAATGGCTTCGCGCGCTGCGCCGCGGCTACCCGGACCTCACCAGGGAGGGGCATATCCCCTATTATTTCGGCACGGAGCTGTGCGACATCGCCTATCACGGCGTCGATTCCGATCATACCGGCGTCGGCCTCGAATACTTTATCGAGCGCATGAAGCTGGGCGTATTCGGCGAGATCCAGAACAAATCCCTGCTGCCCGAGGTCGTCGAATGGATCGAGCAGAACGACGTCTGGGACAACTTCTGTCTGGTGACGGACGATACCATGCCCGATCAGCTCTATCTGGAGGGTCATCTCGACCGCCTGGTCCGAAAGGCGGTCGCCCTGGGCATGAAGCCGGAGCGCGCCATCCAGGCCGTCACGCTGAACCCCGCCGGCCGCATGAAGCTGTATGACCGCGGCATGATCGCGCCGGGCAAGCGGGCCGACCTGATGCTGGTCGAAGACATTCGGGATTTCAAGATCCAAAAAGTCTTTAAGGATGGCGAAATCGTGTTTGACTCCGATCATCCCGATCCCGACGCAAAACCGGAGCGCCGTTTCCCCGAAAGCTTTTATCATTCCGTCCGTCTCGCACCGCTGAACGAGGAGGACTTCACCATTCGCGCCGCGCTGAAAAACGGCGAGCATATCGCCCGCATGATGCGGCCCAACGCAGCCACCGGCCGCGTCGAAGAGGCGCTGGAGCCGGTCCTCGTGCAAAACGGCAAGGTCGACTTTGACGAAACCGAGTATTGCGTGATCGCCGTGTTCGACCGCTATACCGGCTCGGGCCGCAGGATGCTGGGCCTGACCGCCGGTACGGACTTCCTTAAGCGGGGCGCCGTAGCCTGCACATACGCCCACGACCATCACAACCTGCTGGTGGCGGGAAAAACCAAGGCGGACTGCGCAGCGGCCGCCAACTGGGTGATCGAGCACCAGGGCGGCTATTGCGCGGTCGAAAACGGCAGAGTCGTCGCCTCCCTTCCGCTGGAGGTGGGCGGCATCGTCACCGAAGCGCCGCTGAAGGACCTGGCCAAAAACGCCGCCAATATCTCGGCTGCCCTGGTCCGCCTCGGCTATCGTTTCCCCAACCCGATCATGTCCTTCAGCGTGCTGGGGCTGACCGTTTCCCCCGCGCTGCGGATCACCGACTGCGGATATGTGGACGTGCGGGGCGGGAGGCTCCTGCCGCTGTTCGACGAAGAAGAGAAGGAGGCTACCGATCGTGCCTGAACTGATGAAGCACATCCGCTGCTCGGAGGGAGACGTCGCCGAATACGTGCTGATCCCCGGCGATCCCGCCCGCGCCGAGCGCATCGCCCGGCGCTTGGATAACGCCCGGCTGATCGCTGTCAATCGGGAATATACAGTCTACACCGGCGCATTTGAGGGCGTTCCCGTTTCCGTGTGCTCCACCGGTATCGGCGGCCCCTCCACAGCCATCGCCATGGAGGAGCTCCAGAAGGTCGGCGCGACCACCTTCCTGCGCGTAGGCTCCTGTGGAGCGCGGCGGGACGGGATCCAAATCGGCGAGCCCGTTATCGTGAACGCCGCCGTTCGGGCCGGCGGAACGGCTCGCGCCTATCTGCCAGATATCTATCCCGCCGTGGCCGATTTGGCCGTCGTAAACGCCATGATCGAGGCCGCACGGATGCTGCGTCTCCCCGCGCACGTCGGCGTTTCACTGAGCCGGGACGCCTTTTACCGCCAGGACAACCAGTTGAACGAGACATTGCGTTCCGTCCAGGCCGTCGCCGTTTCCGAGATGGAATGTGATACCGTCTTTGTGGTCGGCGCTGCCCTGAACGCGCGCACCGGGGCCGTGGTCGGGACGGATTCCAACATCTATCTGCCCATTCAGCCCAGCCGGGAGGAAAAGGAAGCGCTGTACATGCAATCCGAGGAGCGCACGATCCAAATCGCTCTCAAGGCCTGCGCACTGCTGGCCGGACAAACAAAATAATCTTACTGTTTCACATTTTACGCCTGCTCACGCTTCTGCCCAAAGCAGGCGTTTTTCATTGCGATTTCAGTGTGATTATGATACACTAAACGTAACAAGGCACCCATCGAGCCATTTCAGGAGGCAAGCCATGCCCTATGATCAGGACGCCCTCTCCCTGCTGGCGCGGGAATATCCGACGGAACAGGCTCTGTATACCGAAATCATCAATCTGAAGGCCATCCTCAACCTGCCCAAGGGCACCGAGCATTTCATGTCGGACCTGCACGGCGAATACGCCGCCTTCTGCCATATCATGAACAATTGCTCCGGCGTCATCCGGGAAAAAACGCTGACCGTGTTTGGCGATCGCCTGACGCCCGAGGAGCGGGACGATTTCCTGACGCTGATCTATTATCCCCGCGAGAAGCTGGCGCGCCTGCGCGCGGAAGGGGCCGTCGGCACCGCGTGGTATCGGCTCGCTTTGTCCCGGCTCATCGAGCTGTGCCGGGCCCTGTCCTCCCGATACACGCGTTCCAAGGTGCGCAAGCTGATGCCGCCGGAATACGCCTATGTGCTGGACGAGCTGCTGCACGCCCAGCCCGACGAGGACAACAACCAGGTCGTCTATCATCAAAAGATCCTGGACACCTTGATCGAGCTGAACAGCGCGGACGAATTCGTGGAAGCGCTCTGCGGCCTGGTCAAACGGCTGGCGGTCGATCGGCTGCATATCGTAGGCGACCTGTTTGACCGCGGGCCGCATCCCGATCGGATCCTGGACATGCTGAGCGCCCATCATGCGGTCGACCTGGAATGGGGCAATCACGACGTGCTTTGGATGGGCGCGGCCAGCGGCAACGGCGCCTGCCTGGCCGCCGTGGTGCGCAACTGCCTGACCTATGACAATCTGGACGTGCTGGAGAGCGGCTACGGCGTATCTCTTCGCCCACTCACCCTGTTCGCGCAGGAGACCTACCCAACGCTTTCACTGCGCGACGCGCAGCTTCAGGCCATCAATGTGATCATGTTCAAGCTTGAGGGGCAGATCATCCGCCGCCATCTGGAATACAACATGGACGACCGTCTGCTGCTCGAACGCATGGACCGGGAGGCGTCTTTCGTACAGATCGGCGAAACGCGCTACCCCATGAAGCCCCTCCCCTTCCCGACCGTTTCCACGGATGATCCCTATGCTCTGACGGAGGGAGAAAAAGGGGTCATGGAGGCCTTCGCCCATGCCTTCCGCCACAGCGAACGGCTGTCCCGGCATATGGACTTTCTGTACCAACGCGGGCGCATGTACCGCGTCGCCAACGGCAATCTGCTGTTCCATGGCTGCATCCCCATGACGGAAGCGGGCGGCTTTGCGAGCATCGACCTGTCCGGCGTCCTGTATTCGGGCCGCTCCATGATGGATCACTTTGACGCCGTTGCCCGGACGGCGTATTACAGCCGCGTCCCCTCCGCGGTAGATTTTATGTGGTTTCTCTGGTGCGCCCGGCTCTCCCCCGTCTGCGGCCGACATATCAAAACCTTCGAGCGCACTTATGTAACCGATCAGGCGGCCTGGGATGAGCCGATGGACCCCTATTATCGCCATTGCGAGACCGTTGAGGGCTGCGAGCGCGTGCTGCGCGAGTTTGGCCTGAGCGCCGAGACCGCTCACATCATCAACGGGCACACCCCTATCCGTGTGCGCGAGGGAGAGAGCCCCATCAAGGCCGGAGGCCGCCTGGTGGTGATCGACGGCGGCTTCTGCCGCTCGCTGCAAAAGCGGACGGGCATCGCGGGGTATACGCTGATCGGCAATTCCCACGGCCTGCGCATTTCGGCCCACCAGCCCTTCACCTCGATCACCGATGTGCTCGATCATAACGCCGATATCCACTCCGACCCGCAGGTATTCGAGAATTTCCCTCATCGCTTGATGATCGCCGATACCGACACCGGGAAGCAGATCAAGCGCCGCATTGCCCTGCTGGAGGACCTGCTTCGTGCCTACCGGGCCGGCTGGCGCGCGGAAAACGACTGAAGAATACAGAAATAAACCACGCAAAGCATGGACGAATTGCAGCCCAAATGCTACAATATCCATGCTTTTCATGATTTTGACGAAAGGACAGAGCGCCTTATGAAAATGGAGTTTATCCGCAAACTGCCCGTCCCGCAGGAGCTCAAGCGGGAATATCCGATCACACCCGAGATCCAGCGCATCAAGGAACAGCGCGATAAGGAAATTGCCGATATCATCACCGGCGTCGATACCGACCGGATGCTGCTTTTAATCGGTCCCTGTTCGGCGGATCGGGAGGACGCCGTGCTGGACTATATGACCCGCCTGGCCGAGGTCAGCGAAAAGGTCAAGGATAAGCTGCTGATCGTCCCCCGCGCCTACACCAATAAACCCCGCACCCGCGGCGTCGGCTATAAGGGGATGCTGCACCAGCCCAACCCGGAAAAAGGCGAGGACATGCTGGCTGGCATCATCGCCATCCGCAGCATGCACGCGCATATCGTACAGGAAACCGGCTTCACCTGCGCGGAGGAAATGCTGTACCCCGCCAACCACCGCTATTTATCCGACTTGCTGAGCTACGTGGCCGTCGGGGCGCGCTCGGTAGAAAATCAGGAGCATCGCCTGGTCGCCAGCGGCCTTGCGATCCCCGTGGGCATGAAAAACCCGACCGCGGGCGACGTTTCCGTCATGATGAACTCTATCGCGGCCGCCCAAAGCGCGCAGGAATTCATCTATCGCGGGTGGGAGGTGCATACCGTCGGCAACGAGCTGTCCCATGCCATCCTGCGCGGCTTCGTAGACAATTTCGGCCGGATGCACCCCAATTATCATTACGAGGACTTGAACCAGTTGTTTGAGCTCTACGCCAAGGATCCCAGCCTCAAAAACCCCGCCGTGATCGTGGACGCCAATCATTCCAACTCCGGCAAGCAATACATGGAGCAGATCCGCATCTGCAAGGACGTGATGCACAGCCGCAGCCTGTCTAAGGATATCCGCAGTCTGGTCAAGGGCCTGATGGTGGAAAGCTATCTGCTGGACGGCTGCCAGAAGATCAGCGAGGGCGTTTACGGCCGCTCCATTACCGACCCCTGCCTGGGCTGGGGAAAGAGCGAGCGGCTGATC
>JAFUHB010000055.1 GCA_017469085.1 Clostridia bacterium | reverse complement strand
TTTCGGTCAACGTAGCTCTGCTACGCCTCCCTCCATTTGGCTTTATCAGACCAAATGATCCATGCGCCATCTGGCCACCTCATTAAATCAGCGTTTCCTTAAGCATCGCTTACAAACAGACGGAGGAAGCCAGGATGTCGAAGCTCAGGATTGCCGTTTTGGACGACACGCAGCAGGAATTGCTCGAGCTGACTGCGATGCTTGAGCGGTCATTGAACGAGCTTGAAATCCCGCACGAGATCGAATCATTTCAGGAAAGCGGCCGTTTTCTGGAGAACTTTACGCCGCGATTTGACATCATATTCTTGGATGTTGAAATGAAACCCATGGACGGTATGGAGGTGGCCAAGGAGATTCGGCTGCATGACGATCAGGCGGTGCTGATCTTTGCGACCCACTATGCCAAATATGCGGTGTCCAGTTATGCGGTGTCCGCGTTTGATTATCTGGTCAAGCCCATCCGTTATGAAGACTTCTGTGTCAAAATGCGGCGCGTCATGCGTTATCTGGAGCGGAATAGGGGGCATTACCTTTATCTCCGGGTCAATCGGGAGATCAGGAAGCTCAATACTGACGATATCTTTTATCTGGAGCAGCGCAATCACGATCTCTTTTACCATATGGAGCGGGAAACCTTAAAGGTCAAGAAAACGATGAAGAGCGCCGAGGAGGAGCTGGCGGAGTGCCATTTCCTGCGCTGTAACGCGTGTTATCTGGTCAATATGCGGCATATTACCGCGCTGAAGGGGGATTGCTTTGTCGTCGCGGGCGACAGTATCCCAATCAGCCGAAATCGCCGAAAGGAGTCCTTACAGACGTTTGCCGGGTATATGGGAGGAAAGTGCTGATGACGGTTTGGGAAAGAGCTTATTATGTGCTCCGTGTTTTCGGCCTGTCCTTTGGCATTACATTTCTGATCGCGCTTCTCTTTTTCGCTTTTCAGCGCGATAAAAATCGAGGGTTTTCCTGGAAGTTTCCGGTCGGGCTGTGCCTGTACCTGGCGGTCGTATTCTTTGGCAGCATGAATTTCCTGAGCGCCGTGTTGCCGCTGCCAAAGCGCTTGGCGGATTTGTCAGTACTGCTGGATCAGCGGTTTCCAAAGGGCGTGCTTTTGTTTGAGTTGTTTGCCGCAGTCGGGCTGTGCAGGTGGTGTTTCTCGTTTTCATGGCGGGAGCTGATCTTTTTTGCCTCCGTCAGTTACCTGATGCAGCATATCCCAATTTGCCTGTACGCCGCTTTTCGGACGGTGATGCCGTGGCCCAGCTGGGGACTGCTGGCGTTATTTGGCGCGGTTTATGCGCTGTACTATCTTTTGCTGGTGCCGCGCGTGGCGGAGGGCGATGTGCAGGCAAGCAACAGGACGCTTTATATTTCATCGGCGTTTGCCGCGGTGGTCATTTTTTTGTTTGAATATATCGTGGTGATCGATCCTTTAATGACCGGCAATCTTTACGCTGCATTTACCTGCGCGCTGATGCTCGTTTTCTTTTTCGGGATTTATCGGGTAGGGAGGAACGAGCGCGAGCGGGAGCGCCTGGAGGATATGCTGCGTGCGGAGCAGACGCACTATGCGGCCATGCATGAAACAATGGCGATGATCGATCAGAAGAGCCATGATTTAAAGCACCTTGTCGCGCTGCTGCGCGCGTCGGGGGATAGCGAGGAAAAATCGGAGCTCTTGGAGCATTTGGCTGATGAGGCCGGGTATTATGAGATCGAAAATCTTACCGGCAATCAGGCGCTCAACGTTGTCCTGTCCGAAAAGGCTCTGCGTTGCCGGAAGGAAGGAATCCAATATTATTTTATCCTGGACGAAGGAGCGCTGGATTTCATGGAGACGCCCGATCTGTGCGTGCTGTTTGGCAATGCGCTGGATAATGCGCTGGAGCACCTGGCTCGGGTAGAGGATCGGGCGAGGCGCATGATTTTCGTGCGGGCTAAGGAAGCGGACGGTTTTGTAAGCCTGCATTTTGAAAATTATATGGAGGGCAGGCTAATCAAAGACGGCAGAAATGATATCCTGACCTCCAAGGAGGACCGAAGGAATCATGGCTTTGGTCTGAAGAGCATCGCCTATATTGTTAAAAAATATCACGGCGAGCATTCTATATCTACGGACGATGAAACGTTTGCGCTTGACATCCTGTTTCCGCGCAGCTGACTGTTTACGTCCCGAAAAGGAACAGATTACGCACCGATCCGCCCTTCTTTCGATGGCGCCGGCTATACTGGCGTTATGGAAAGGGGGCGTTTTCCTGTGGTGAAACGGGTACTGCGCGGGCTGTCAGGAGCTCTGTCCGTCCTATTGGCCCTGGTCGCCGTCGGCGCCAGGATCAGCATGGACCATTCGGATACGCTGAACAATTATCTGGGCGTTACGGTCGGCAATATCGTAAATCCGGCCAATGTCAAAGCGGAAAACAGATATGTAAGCGCTTACGGGGACGGGGCCTTTACAGATGAAAACCTTCGACTGATGGTGGCTGATACATATAGGCAGAATGTCAATGAGATGCTCGAAGGGGCCGTTCTGCTGAAAAATGAGGGGCAGACGCTGCCGTTGGGAAACAATGAGCGCAGGATCGCTCTGCTCGGGAAGGGAGCGGAAGATCCGGCGAACGCGGGAAGCGGAGCGTACTATATCGATCTGCCAACGGCGCTGCGCAACGAAGGCTTTACGCTGGATGAAGCGGCCGAAACGGCGGTCATCGTCCTGACGAGGAGCGCTGGCGAGGGCGTTGACCTGAAAATGTCCAATAAGGCTGGGATCAGCGCCCTGGCGCTCCAGGAGGAGGAAAAAGAGCTGCTGAGTCAGGTAGCTCAGGATGAGCGATACGCCAAAAGGATCGTGCTGCTCAATACCACGAACCCCATGGAATTGGAATGGCTGGAGCGGGGCGAGTATGGTATCGACGCGGCGCTTTGGATCGGCGGGCCCGGCCTCCGGGGCTTTGAGGGGGTCGCGAAGCTGTTGACTGGGGAGGCAAATCCCTCCGGAAGGTTGACGGATACTTATGCGGCCGACTCCCTGTCTGCGCCTGCCTGCGTCAACGCGAATGACAACACTCAGCGTTGGGAAAATGCCAAGGAGCTAAAGGGCCTGACATCGGAAATCGTATCCAGCGTGGCGTTTTACACCATTCAGGCGGAAAATATCTATATCGGTTACAAATACTACGAAACTCGTTATGAGGACGCCGTGCTGGGTCGCTTCGGCGCGGATACGGCGGTCGGGGCAAGCAGAGGAGACAACTGGCGTTATGCGGACGAGGTGGTTTATCCCTTCGGCTACGGTTTGAGCTACACCAGTTTTACCCAGACGTTGGATGCGGTAGAGAAAACGAAAAGCGGGTACCGCGTGACCGTGACAACGACGAACCGTGGCGACCGAGCGGGCAAGGATGTTGTGCAGGTCTATGCGCAGACTCCGTATGGCGATTATGAGCGGAAAAACCTTGTGGAAAAATCCGCCATCCAGTTAGTTGGCTTTGCCAAGACCGATCTTTTGCAGCCCGGGGCAAGTGAGACGCTTTCCGTTGAGATCGACGGTTATCTGCTGGCTTCTTACGATCGTTTCGGCGCGAAAGGCTATGCGCTGAGTGAGGGGGATTATTATCTGACGATCGGGACGGATTGTCATGACGCGCTGAACCATGTGCTGGCCGCAAAAGGCGCGACCGATTTATCCGATGCAGCCGGTCAGCAGGCGGAAGGACGGCCAGAGCTTGTCTATACCTGGCGCCAGGATGAGCTGGACAGTGCAACCTACCGTGCCTCCCGGACGGGCTATGAAGTGACCAACCGTTTTGATGACTGCGATATCAACACATGGCTTCCGGGCTCTGTCACTTATTTGACCCGGCAGGATTGGGCAGGTACCTTCCCGACGGAGCCGGTGACCTTGAGCATCACCGCGGAAATGATCGAGGTGATTAATGGGGAAACGTATGAGCGCCCGGTCGATGCGCCGGAATGGGATGCTTTTTCCATCGGCGCCCGGCAGGGAATTACCGCCTATGAGATGATCGGTATTCCGTATGAGGATGCGAAGTGGGATCGTTTCCTGGATCAATTGACCCTGGAAGAGCTGACGAGCATCCTATCCGGCTCCTTCAGCAAGGCCCAGCTCGATTC
Source organism: Clostridia bacterium (assembly GCA_017469085.1). GTDB lineage: Bacteria > Bacillota > Clostridia > Christensenellales > Aristaeellaceae > UBA4246. The sequence continues at coordinate 9,001 of JAFUHB010000055.1, read as the reverse complement.
GATCGTGCTGCCCTCCTACCTGTCCGGAGATGGGATCGATAAGGTCAACGTCAATTACGGCGCGTATGGGTATTCCTATGACGGCGTCGGCTGCCGATACTGCGATGAAACGGTGCTGGCATCCACCTGGAACGGCGATCTTTATCTGAATCGCGGTCGTATGATGGGCGAAGAGATGCTGTACTGCGGGTTTTATCAAGTTTATGGTCCCGGCGCGGATCTGCATCGCACGCCGTTTGGCGGACGAAATTTTGAGTACTGCTCAGAGGACGCTGTCCTGACCGGCGCGGCGACAGCGCGGATCGTTGCGGGAATTCGTGAAAAGGGGATGAATGCCCAGATCAAGCATCTGGCGGGCAACGATCAGGAATACAATCGCTCCGGACTATGTGTGTTCTTTACTGAGCAGGCATGGCGGGAGGGCTCGCTTCGCGGCTTTGAGGGCGCGTTCAGTTTGGCGAACGGTATGGCCTGCATGAACGGCTTGAACCGGCTTGGCCTGCGCTGGACCAACGCGAGCGAAGCGCTGTGTACGGAGGTGCTTCGCCGAGAATGGGGGATGAAGGGCACGGTTGGCTCGGATGGAATCGGCAGCCGGTATCAGACACATTTCGTAACGACGGTCGCGGCTGGGTCGGACAGCTTCTGTCTGGACAATAAAGGAAGCGCCGCCCAGACGATCCTGGAATACCTGAATGCGTCTCATGACGGATATATGCTGCAAAAGACACGGGAAGCGGCCAAGCACACGCTTTATCCTCTGATCAACAGCGCCGCGATGAACGGTATGACGGCGGAATCCCATATCAACACGGATATGCCGTGGTGGCAATGGGTCGAATGGTGCGCGCTTGCTTTGCTGATAGCGGCTGAACTGGGCCTGACGATCGCTTATTTGCTGGTTTCCCGGAGGGAGAAGGGACGTTCCAAATGAAAAAGGCAAGCAGGAGTAAAATGCTTTTGATCACGCTGATGATGGCGCTGATCGGCATGGCGGTCTATGTTGTATATGCGATCAAAAACGGCTTTCATGGCGGACTGACGGCTATCTGGTTGACAGGCATTCTGATGATGGGCATTTCCGTCTTTCGGTGTGGTGTTGCGCTCCAATTACCTGCGACCTGGTGTTTTGCGGCAGGCCTCGCGATGTTCATCTACCAGGTATACGGCACCTATGTGGACTATTTTAACGGCGTAAGCTTTTTCGGCGATGTTTCACAGATCGGATTGATCACAGGGACTCTGAGCGCTTTGTTCCTGACGGCGGTGCTGTCTGCAATCTCCTGCTTTTCAGGCAGGAAATCCTAATGGACCAAAGAGGGAAAACCTCTTGGAATAAACAAAAAACGGAGGAAATTGGTATGAGCAAGAAATGGGTATGTCTGTTGCTGGCGTTGGCGCTGGGTCTGTGTGCTGTGAGCGCATGGGCGGAAAATGCGGCCTACACGGAACTGAAGGCGCAGGATTGGGACGCCAAAACAGTGGCCTATCAATTCCTGAACGATCGCTTTGACGGATATGGCGCGTATTGGCCCGTATGTCTGAACCTGTACGAGGACGGCACCGCCGCTTCCTGGCAGGCGACCGTGACCGGCTTCCATGTTACGCACTGGGCGATTGAAGACAAGTATGTTCTTTGGGATTTTTACGGCACCTGGGAACAGACGGATGATGGCATCCGGCTTACGATGAATGGTGAGGCTTTTGATGTGATCTCGGATTTTGGTACCAACACCACGCCTGAAACGCTGGAATATACCGTCAAAGTCGATGAAAACGGAAAGGGCGTTATCGAGGATTATGTCCTGCTCGCCTCTGTCGGCGCTAATTTGACCGGAGCGGTCAGCAGCGATGGAACGGTTCCGTATGCCACGCTGGAGGACTTCTTCCAGGACTATCAGGCGGAATACGTGGAGGAATAATAGAAGCGGCGTTGCCTTAAGACTGACGAAGCATTCGGCTGAAGATGATCCGGCCGAATGCTTTTTTATGCGGGCGCTGGATCGGCCCGGCAGGGATGACCTTGGTCCATTATAGCTTCCGGATCGGAAACAGCATATAATCCTTTCCTGTTTGCGGACAGGTGAAATCATGGACGGCGCCGACAAGCGCGATATCTTTTTCACGCATGTATTGCAGCATTTGCGAAAAAACATCGCGTTGATCATTTTCGACGCGGAGATATTCATACGCAGGGACGATCCATTTGGTCCATCCATCGGGGGCTTCAGCGCTGTCTATACATTCTACGCCCGCGAGATAGAGACCGTTTTGAAAGTTGTCCCACGGCATAAAGGAACGCGAAAAATCGGACATGACGCCCCACACGCCGACCAGGTTGCCCTCTTGATCCCTCTTGGCCAGATGCGCGACCTGATCAAAATGAGAATTTGCGTCCTCCCACAGTTTTTGGATGAATCCTCCCCCATCTAAGGTGGAGCCCTCCTTCCCAATGACCGTAAAGGATTCCTTGACTACGCTTTGTACGATCATGTTTTTCTCTCCCCGTATTTTAATACGTTATTTTAGCGGCTTGAATATAATCCTGTCATTGCCAGTCGCTTCGGCTGCGGCGGGAAAGCCCGATGCGCGGGTGGCGGACGGCACTCATTTTACTGTTTCATTTATGTCATCTACAATGTGCGCCGGCTTGACGGTCATCTCGACCCATGTCGGGATGAACCCGCTTTTGACCGCGTTTCTGACGGAGCGGATATTCGACCAGGCGGAGCAGTAGAACGGGACCTTCTCTCTGGCGAGGATTTCTTTCGCCAGCTTGCTGGTCAAGGCGGACGCGATCCCCTGCCGTCTGTATTCCGGCAGTACATCCACGCCAATCTGCCACATTTCCTCACAATCTGCCGAGCATGCCGCCAGCCCGACCAGACGGCCGTGATCGTATGCGCCGATGCCCAGCACGTCCAGTTGCTTGCGTTCCTCGCAAAGCGCATGGCCCCATTCTGGCGTGTAAAGCGCGCTAAAATCCTTTTGCTCCATGAGGCGCGTCTCATAGGGACAGGACAGGTCTGGGATCGCGTCTATATCCGGCAGGTAATATTCGGCCATAAAGCAAACCCTGTGCTGCTTTGCCATCAGGCGATCGTTCAGCCATTGCATATTCGGCGTCTCGAAACAGCGATAGAATTGATATCGCTCGATGTACTCCGAAACGATTCCAGAAACGTCCTCCGTCGTGGCCGCAACGATATTGCTTCCGTATGTGACAAAATGACATGTGATCGGCGCTTCCAGATACTTCCTGGCATGCGCGCCCAGGCGGAACGGAACTAAAGCGGGATGATCCTTCAGAAAATCATCCGCTCTGCATCCCATATCCTCGGCGGATTGCGCCATGGCGATCCGCAGCATGTCCTGATTTGTCATGTTGTTCATCTCCTGCCATACATATCTTTTATTGTTTGTTTGAGGGAGAAGTGTAAAAGCTCTGCTCGAGGATGCTTCCTCCTCCTGGTTTATCGATACTTCTCCAATCGCAGCAGCTGTTCTTCATCAGGCTGATACTGCTTTTGTGTCCTTTTCCTGAAACCGTCTGATTTTCATGAGCATCCCCCAGGAATCATCGTTGTCGGCGGGAGCACCCTGTTGATCTCCGGATCGCTGCCGTGATTTACATACACGCACCCAGTCTGGAGCGAGTACATATTCGACGTCAACACCGCGATTTCCTCTTGCGAAACAATCCGTGAAATGCGGCGCAGCAATGATTTTCCGCATATCGCGGAGGATTTTTCAGATGAATTTCAGAGATCGGTTTATACTGTTGGCCCCGGGAAAGTGTGAGGCGCTTTGTGCTATTCGTTTGTATATCGTGAAGGGCGAAGCATTGAATCTTGACCAATGACGTGATACAATCATTTTGTTTGATTCTGACGTCAGAGGCGATTTGAATGAAGCGAGCGAGAGGATTCTGGCTGCTGATCGGGCTGTTTCTTTTGCTGTTGCCACCGGCTTGGGCCGAGGAGGCGCAGGATATCACGGACCAGTGCCGGGTGACCGCTACCACCAACCTCAGTCATGCGGTGCGGGCTCTGTATAACCGGTACGACCGCTATTGGCAGAGCGACGGCGGGCATTTGATCATCCGCTTGCCGGAAGGGAAAAAGGCCCAGGGTCTTTCGCTGTCCTTTTACGGGGAGGCGGGGGATATCCTGATCGAGGCGCAGGACGCGGCGGGCGAGTGGCAGCCCGCGGGCGAATATCACGACCGATTTCTGAACGCTTATGTCAAGGCGGCGGGTGAAAACGCGCTGCGTCTGAGCGCGACGGGAGATCAGGGCGTGCGGATCAACGGTCTTTCCGTTTGGGGGGAGGGGGAACTGCCCGCTTCGGTTCAGCGCTGGACCGAATTGACCGGCGAAGCCGACCTTTTGCAGATCGTGACCCATCCGGATGACGACCTGATCTGGTTTGGCGGACTGCTCCCGACCTACGCGGGAGAGTTGCAAAAAAAGGTCATGGTCGCCTATGCGGCGGCCGGTACGTCGCAGCTGCGAAAAAACGAGCTGTTGGACGGGCTTTGGACCTGTGGAGTGACATATTACCCGGCGATCGGGGATTTTGCGGATTTTCACGCAAAAAACGCCGCGACGGCTGCCCGCCGCTGGGGAGAGGGCCGCATCGAACAATGGTGCGTTTCCCTGATTCGCCGGTATCGTCCTCAGGTAGTCGTGACGCATGACCTGGAGGGAGAATCCGGTCACGCGCAGCATATCCTGGTAGCGAACGCGGTGGTCCGCGCGGTAATGGAGCTGGCTGGTGATCCTGCCTATGACGACGGAACGGAAGAAGGGCAAACCGCATATACGCCGGATAAGCTGTATCTGCATCGATACCGGCAAAACGAGATCGTGATGGATTGGACCCGGCCGCTGAGCCGCTTTGGCGGGAAAAGCGGTTTTGAGATCGCGCGTCAGGCGTTCAAAAAGCACGTTTCTCAAAGCAACACCCATTACGCCGTTTATCTGAGCGGCCCCAACGACTCCCGGCGGCTGGGCCTGTATTTCACGCAGGTCGGTCCGGATGAGCGGAAGGACGATCTCTTTGAGCATTGCGAGCCCCGCGGAACGGAATAAAGCGCAAAGCGGCAGCGCGAATTGACAAGGTAGAGGTTTTGCCAAATACTCCCTTGCGCCAGGAGGATAAATCTGTTAATATATTTCACGAGGTGAAATAAATGGAGCCTTCAGCAGAGCTGGAAAAGGAAGTCGATCAATTCATTCACATTTTTGCCAGGCTGATGGGGGGACGGCTGGAGCGACGCGCTCTGACCATCTCCAAGGGCGAATTCGGGCTGATGATGTTCTTGGCCGAGCAGACAGACGGCGTCACCAGCAGCATGATCCAGGAGGCCATGCGCATCGGCGCGGGCGGGGTGGCGAATTTGCTGAAATCGCTGGAGAAAAAAGGGTATGTGTCCAAGACGCGGGACCAGGAGGACCGAAGGGCCAATTGCGTGACGCTGACGGAGGAAGGGCGCGGCGTCCTGAAGGAGCGATATGAGCAGGTCAGGCGGGCCGCCGCTCTTTATATGACGCAGATCGGATTAGAGGAATCCCGTTCTTTTAACCGGACGCTGCTGAAGATCCTGGAGATCAGCCGGGATACCGAGCTGCCGGATTGACGCGCGCCGGGCAAATATCAAGCACGTCGATCCAAGAAGAAGACGCATCCGGCAGTGTTGGTTCGAGAATTCAGGGACTTTCCCTTTGACCATATAGTTCATAATATGAAATAATTAAAGGGGCACCAGTATGAGTGAGAAGCCATTTATTCTTTCCTGCGAATCCACGGTGGACCTTCCTTATGCCGAATTGCAGGCGCGGGGGATCTCTGTCATTTTTTATTCCTATACGGTGGACGGAAAGGAATACGAGGATGACATGAGCAGAGATCCCGAAGCGATGCCGCGCTTTTACCGGATGCTGGCGGATGGGAAGCTGCCCAAAACCTCACAGATCGGGAAGGAACAATATCGGGAATACCTGGAAGCGCTTTTGCAGGAGGGAGATGTGCTTCACATTGCGTTTGGCTCCGGCATGACCCCCTCCGTCAACAACGCGATGGCCGCCGCGGAGGAATTGCGCCTTCAGTATCCGGACCGAAAAATCGCCGTGCTGGATTCACTTTGATCGCTTACCCCACGCAGAAGTGCTTTCCTCGATTTCAAAACGCCGGAAGAAAGGGCCAGCGGCATTTGGCCATGCTGTACGCCCTTGCGGGATATGCGCTCCTCGTCCTGCTGAACGCGATTTTCGGCGCGACACGCGCGCTGTGGCTCGTATGCCTTGAATACCTGTTGAGTGGGCTGCTGATCCTGTTGTTCAACCAGGCGTTTCATATCCGTCTGAGCGGTCACGCCTGCGGCATCTTGGCGCCCATGCTTCTCCTGGCGTCCCAGGGAATTGGTTGGGCTATCCCGGCGGGACTTGCGCTTCTCCTGTTGGCGGGAGCGGCAAGCCTGAAAATGGAAAGGCACACGACCGGGCAACTGATCGGAGGCTGCATTGTGCCCGCGGTCCTTTTCATTCTGCTAAGGCAACGCCGCACAATACGGCGGCGCATCTGACACATGTCTTTTCCGTCCTGATATTGCCTCATTTCAGTCGACGTAGCGCTGCTACGCCTCCTTTCATTCGGCTTCATCAGAACAAAAAATCCATGCGTCATCTGACCGCCTTTATTATGCGGTGTTGCCCTAAATATATGGCTGTAATTGCTACACAAGAAAACCGCCGGAATCAGGCGGGCTGATCCCGACGGCCTTGCTTGGGCTTGGCGCGGCTGTGCTTATTCGCCGGACAGCAGCTCCGCCAGCAGCGATTCCGCCGTGACGCTCGGATCGCACATGGTCGGATACCAATCTTCCGTCATGCCGGTCAGCGCATCAAAGCTTTCCGCGCCGAAACGATAGTGGAAGTGGACCATGCTGCCCTCCTCCGCTTCGACCTCGCCGAGCACCAGATACGTGTAGGCCTCGGGGCCGTCGCCCTGCAGGGCAAACTGATACCAATCCGCCGTGAAGGAGATCCCCTGGAATTCGCCGGTCACGGTTTTCTTCCCGTTGTAGGCGAAGGCAGCGCGGAAGAGGAGATCACCCTCTCCGTTGCGGTCGGCGTAGGCGGCGATTTCCTCGTCGGTGATCACAAAGGAGCCGACGCCGCCGGCTTGCATCATGCCGGTCAGCATGGCCTGCACAGCCTCAGCTGGCATGTCCATGGTTTCGGCCAGGGCAGCGTATGCGTCCTGAAAGACCTCCTCGCCCAGGAAAGACTCGGCGGAATTCCAGGTGCCCTGCCAGGGCGCAAGGGAGGTCACTTCGTCCTGAGCCAGGCTGGAGGCGCAGGAAAGCGCCAGGCAAAGCGCAAGCAGGAAAGAGAACAGGGTCAACGGTCGATGCTGAGACATAAGCTCACATCCTTTCGATTGATTTAGGTTAGATTTATCTAACCAATGAGATTATATACGACGAACAATGACAGGATACAAACGTATCTGATCATGATCGGTAAAAAAGCTGCGAGTCGCCGGAGCAAGGTGCTGATGCCATTTTGCGAGGCTTTTTTGTCAGTTGCCAAGCGATCAAAATTTGTGTATAATAAAATGATTCAAAGCGTGAAGGAGGTGCTCCTATGAAGTTGGTCATTGCGATCGTGCAGGACGAGGATGCGGGCAGACTGATCGGAGAACTGATGAACGAGGGTTACGGCGTCACGAAGCTGGCGACGACCGGAGGATTCCTGAAATCAGGCAATACAACGCTGCTGATCGGTTTGGACGACGAGCGTTTTGATGAATGCATGAAGGTGATCGAGCGGATTTGCAAGAGCCGCAAGCAGATTACCTCCGCGCCGGTGACGCATGGCGGAACGACGGGGATGTACGCCCCCTATCCGATCGAGGTCAGCGTAGGCGGCGCGACCGTGTTCGTGCTGTCGGTGGATCAGTTTGTCAAATTCTGAGCTTCGTGCGGCGGATTTTGTCTCCCGCGGCAGCTCGGTCCGGGCTTTGCTTGAGGATCTGCGCCTGAACCGGCTGCCCAACGCCGTGCTGATGTGCGGCGCGTCCGGCGTAGGCAAACGAACGCTGGCCGATTATTTGGCCCGCGCCCTGCTGTGCGTTTCGGAGGGCGAAAGGCCCTGTGGACGATGCGGCGCGTGTAAGCGGGTTTTATCGGGGACCCACCCGGATCTGCTGGCGCCGGCGCTCACGCCGCGGGATAAGACGATCAAGATCGATCATATACGGGAGTTGTTGGAGCAACTGTCCCGCCACTCATTGGAGGGCGGGCGGCGCGTTATACTGTTAAAAAACGCGGAGCGCATGACGGCGCAGGCGCAAAACAGCCTACTGAAATCCTTGGAGGAGGCGCGCGAGGGAGATTGGTTCCTCCTGACGGCCGATCAGGAAAGCGCGATCCTTCCGACCATCCGCTCCCGCTGCCTGACGGTAAGAATCCCGCCCTTTGAGGAAAAGCGGGTGCGGAGCATCCTGATCGCCGAGGGAATCGGCGATGCGGCGGCTGAGCGAGCCGCGGAGCTTTGCGAGGGCAGCCTGACCCGCGCGAGGGAGCTGCTTGCGGACGAAGAGGACGAGCGTCTGCGGCGAATGGTGTACGACACCTTTCTTGCCCTGCAGAGCGCGGCCGACGCGCCTGCCGCCGAAAATCGGCTGAAGGATATGAAGGATCATTTTGACCGGCTTTTGTCCGTGCTGGAGCGGGAGATTCGGCTGATATCCCGTGCGAGGGCCGGGCTGTGTGAAATGCCGGCCGAGGCGTCTTCGGTCTGGCAACAGGCCCCGCTTTTTGGAGTAGGGAGAGCGCTGGATCATGTGCTCCAGGCGCAGAGGCTCAGGGCGTCTAATGTCAATTGGCAGGCCGTCATGAACGGCCTGATGCAGAATATAGCGGAGGAAGTATCTACATGGCGACCGTGATCGGCGTACGTTTCAGGAACGCAGGCAAGCTTTATTATTTTGACCC
>JAFUHB010000054.1 GCA_017469085.1 Clostridia bacterium | reverse complement strand
GCATACGGGAGAGTAATATGACGCCAATCATCCAAGCAAAGGCGCTCAGCAAGCAATACCGCGTATATCAAAAGCAAAAGGGCGCTTTTTTGCGCCGGGAGCGCCGCATCGTGCAGGCGCTTGACCGGGTCTCCTTCAGCATAAACGAGGGGGAGCTCGTCGGCTATATCGGGCCCAACGGCGCTGGGAAATCCACAACGGTCAAGCTGCTGACCGGCATCCTGACGCCCGACGGCGGCACCGCCCATGCCTGCGGATTCGTGCCTTGGCAGGATCGGAAGCGCTACGTCCGGAACATCGGCGTGGTATTCGGACAGCGCACGCAGCTTTGGTGGGACGTGCCGGTGATCGACAGCTTCCGCCTGCTCAAGGATATTTACGCCGTCGAGCCCCCGGCCTTTAACCGCCGCGTGGAGGAGCTCACCGAGGCGCTCGAGCTTTCCGCCCTGCTTCCGGTGCCGCTGCGGCAATTGAGCCTGGGTCAGCGGATGCGCGCCGAGATCGCCGCCTCCCTGCTCCATTCCCCCCGGCTGCTTTTCCTGGACGAGCCCACGATCGGGTTGGACGCCGTCAGCAAGCTCGCCCTGCGGGAATTCCTGCGCAGGGAGAACGAGACGCACCGGACCACCATCCTGCTCACCACCCACGATATGGAGGATATCCGCGCCCTCTGCCGCCGGGTCATGGTGCTGGGACGGGGAAGCCTGCTGTACGACGGCACGCTGACCCGGCTTTTGAGCCGCTACGACACCATGCGCGCCGCGCGCGTGCGCTACGCGCAAAAGCCCGATACCAGCCGATTCCCGCCCGAATACCAGATCGAACACGAGGGCGATTCCCTGCGGGTGACCTGCCCGCTGGATCAGGCGGACGCCGACGCCTTCGTCCGCACCCTGCAGCAGGCCGGGCACATCGAGGAGCTGACGGTCAGCCAGGAGGAAATCGATCGGCTGATCGCCCGCATGTACGAGGAAATGCGGTTATGAGCGTCCGGCCTTATCTGTCCGCCTTCCGGACGCGGTTCAAGCTGGAAACGCGGTATATCGGCGCAGCCCTGGGCGGGCTTGGGTGCCAGCTGTTTTTCGCGCTGATCCTGATCGCCCTGTATCGGGCGCTGTACGCTTATCGCCCGCAGGAAACGCCCCTCCAGGCGATCGTCGCCTATGTCTGGCTGCAGCAGGCGGGCTTTCGGCTGCTGCTGGCCCAGGACCGCGATCTGCTGGACACGATCCGTCTGGGCGGCATGGCTTATACGCTGGTGCGGCCGGTGGATCAGTACAGTTATTGGTATGCCCGCACGCTGGCTCAGAAGATCATGGGCTGTCTCATGCGCGGCATTCCCATGAGCCTGATCGCGGCGCTGCTGCCGACCGGCTGGTCGCTGCCCGCGCCTGCCGGGCTTGGGGCGTTCCTGCTGTTCCTCTGTTCCCTCCTGCTGGGCGCGCTGTGCGTGTCCGCGCTGGACGGCATTTCGATGGGCGTCACCATCCGCACGCTGGACGCCCGGGGCATCCTGGCGCTGCTGAACCTGCTGATGGTGACTATGTCGGGCAATCTGATCCCGCTCTCCTTTTTCCCGGACAGCTGGCAGGCGGTCCTGCGCTTTTCTCCCTATACCCAGCTCCTGGATACGCCCATCCGCCTGTATACAGGCGAATTCGGCCCGCTTCAGGCCCTGCCTGCCCTGCTCACGCAGGCCGGGTGGCTGGTGCTGCTGATCGTCCTGGGGCGGCTGATCTGGCGGAAGAACCTCCGCCGCGTCGTCGTGCAGGGAGGCTGAGACATGGATACAATACGGTTATTCGCACATTCCGCCAGGCTGCTGATCAGATCCGGCCTCGCCTATCCCCGCGCCTTTTTCCAGCAGACGCTCGCGCAGCTGGTGATGATGGGCGGCGAGCTGATGGCCGTCCTGATGATCATCGACCGCTTTCAGGGCGTCGGCCAATGGACGGGCGGAGATTTGCTGTTCCTGTTTGGGCTGATGACGCTGGATTTTTATCTGTGCGAATTCTTTTTCCGCGGGATCACCAATTTCTCCCCCCTGATCCAATCGGGCCGGCTGGACGCCTTCATGGTGCGCCCGCGGGGAATCCTGATACAGATCCTCTGCGCCGAGATGGACATCCGTCGCCTCGGCAGCATCCTGATCGGCGTCGTCGCGCCGCTGATGGGCGCTTCGCTCGCTCATGTTCGCTGGACGGCGACCACGGTACTGACGCTCCTGCTCTCCACGGCGGGCACCTGCGCGCTGATCCTGGGGCTTTTCCTGATCGAGGCGATCTTTTGCGTGTTCAGCGTGCGCTCCATCGAGCTGGTCAACGCCCTGACCTACG
>JAFUHB010000053.1 GCA_017469085.1 Clostridia bacterium | reverse complement strand
CATTTCCACGGTCCGCACTTTGACCAGCTCGCTCTTGGCGAAATGATCGCGCAGCAGATCGTCGAACAGACCGTCGTAATCCAGCGCCTCGGGGATGGAGATGCGCAGTTCCCGTTCAGCGTCCGCTTTCGCGCCGAAATGCGTAATCTGCAAAAGATACATGACCAGCAGGTATAAGATCAGCAGCAGGCAAGCGACGGCAGCATAGCCCGCGCCCAGGCAAAGGCCCAGGGAGGCCGCCAGGAAAACCGCCAGGATCTCCTGCCCGGTGCCCTGCGCCGACCGGAAGCGGATCAGGCTGAAGGAGCCCGCGACTGCGATGCCCGCGCCTAAATTGCCGTTGACGACCATGATGACCGTCGCTGTGATCAGCGGAAGGAAGGTCAGCGTGACCGCAAAGCTGCGCGTCGTCCGGTTGTGTCGGACGTAATACCACGCGGCCAGGAAACCGAGAACCAGCGCCAGGCCGAGGGCTGCCAGAACATTCCCGGCAGTCAGGCTGCCCCTGATAAAGATGCTGTCAAAGACGCCGTCAAACATGAGCGATTGCCTCCTTATGTTCCTGCGCCAAAGCAGGACGGATATATTGGAGATAGGCGGAACCGTACTTGGAAAAATGGATGCGTTTTGCTTGAATATCCCACAGCAGCTTGGCCAGCCACAGCGGATGTACGCCGCCGGTTTTGATTTCCAGCAGGCGCTGATCTGGCGTGGACAGCGGAAGGTTGTTTCCGCTCTTCGTCAGCTCGAGCTCGTCGCCCCGATAGGTCAGATTCCGGTCGAAGGTGATGCGGACGTCGGGCTCCAGCTTGCTGAACCAGGCGTCCCGGTCGTAGGCGATGACCGCGCGGGGGATCAGCGGGTAACGTTTGACCATCCATAGCGCTTCCCGGCCGACCTGGCCGGCCTCGGGAGGGAGCTCGCCGGTGTTGAGGCCCTCATAGGCGGCCTGCAGGGGAACGGCCACACGCCGCTTGTATACGACCCCATCGTATTTTTTCTTGACTTCCACGAAGGAAACCTTCTGCGTGCCAGGGACGCCGTATGCGCGGAGCCGCAGCTTTTCCTTGTACATGGGACGCTCCAGCGAATCCCGGATCAACCGATAATCGACGGTGTCATAGTACAGGCTTTGGACGGCGGGGCTGCCGAAATCCATTCGGTAAAAGCCCCGTTCCGTCAGCGCTTGTTCCATTTGGCTCGCCTGCTTTAGGTCTAGCATATATTTGATCTCGACACGGGCAAAGCTCTCTTCCATATTGTTTAATGCCCCCTTCTGTTCATTCGGGTACCAAAGCCGCCGCCATAACCACCGGAAGACAGGCTGGTCATGGAGGAGGTGATAGCGCCGGAGAATACGTTCTGCTGTCCGCAATATACCTGGATCGTATTCCCGACGGCCACGCCGCTGCCCGCCAGCACCAGCGTATCAAAGGAACTGGCCGGTGTGAAGGAACCGAGCAGGGCGCCGTCAGCTCCGTATACCTGGATGAGCGTGGAGGCTGCCTGCGTGCCCGTCAGGGGGATAGAGATCAGCGGGGAGCCGGTCAGGCTGGCGGTGTCCTGCATCGTGCCATTGGTGCTGGCAATGATCAGCAGTCCGCCCTCCACGACGCCGGTGCCGTTGAAATCGATCGCGCCCTCACCGGTAGAGGTGGTAGCGTAAACGCCGGTGACGCCCCCGGTGATCAGGATGCTGCCGTTGCTGTCCAAGCCGTCGCCGCCGGCGGTCACTTGAAGCGCGCCGCCCGAAATGGTCAGCAGGTTATTGGTGGCCGACTCACCCCAGCCGCGCCCCCAGCCGCCGTCCAGGCCGGAGCCGTCGTTTCCGCCCGCAGCGTTGATGCCGTCGTCCGATGCGACGACCCGGATGTCCCCGCCGGCAATGGTGACGTTTTTGCCCTCGATGCCCTCGTAGCATTGGGCAATATCGATGACGCCGCTGGTCACGACCATTTCTTCATCGGCGTGCATGCCGTCGTCTCCCGTCAGGATGGAGAAGGTCCCGCCTGCCACGGTGACGTTCACGGCGTGAAGCCCGTCGTCCGCGCAATTGAGGGTCAGGCTGCCGCCAACCACGGTCAGGGTCGTCGCCGCCTTGACGCCCTTCTGGGAAACGGTGTCCGCGGCGGAGGTGCTGTAATAGGTCTGCTGTCCCCATCCTCTGCCCATGCCGCCGCGCTGACTGTTGGCGGATTGCTTGGGCGTGCCCGCTCCGCTGCCGGTGGTGATATCAATGGTCCCGCCGGCGATCACGACCCAGCCCTTATCCTCACGGTCCTCCCGAGTAGCGACGATGCCGTCTCCCTGCGAGGTGATGCGGAGGGAGCCATCCAATACCAGCACGGAGTTTTTGCCCCGTACCGCGTCGGATTGGGCAGTCACGGTGATGTCCCCGCCCGCGATGATCAGGTCAGCCTTGCTTTGGATGCCGTGCTTCTGCGTGCCGTTGAGGAGCAGGGCGCCGCTGCCGTTGATGGACAGATCGTCCTCCGCGTAGAGCGCGGCGCCGATCGTATCGTCGCCGTCGCCGATCGCAGCGCCGTCGGTCAGCGTATTGACCGTGCCCTCCGCCAGGGTCACGATCAGTTTATCAGCCTGCTTTTCATAAATGGCAGGTCCTTCAGGACTGGCGATCGTGACGCCGTTCAGGATCAGGCGCACCTTTTGATCCTCGGGCGCTTCAACGATGATCTGACCGTTCCAGGCGCCGGTCAGCACGTAGTCGCCGCCTGCCGAGATCAGGACCGCCGCTCCACCGAGCGCGTTCAGGTCGACGGTCGTTGCCGAGGCGGCGCTCCAGGTCGCATCGACATCCTTGGTTTTATATAGCTCGCTCAGGTTCAATTCTTCTGCGACCGCGGGCGGCGAAAGCAAGCTCAGCGCTATGAAAAGCGCGCAAAGACAACAAAGCAGTCGTTTCATTTTGATTCCCTCCAGGAAAGCAGGCTTTCTCCGATCCCGCTGACGCACAGCAGTGCCAGCAGCCAGCGGGAAATGTCATTGTCGATAAAATTCATCAGGGGGTTAAATTGATCGAGCGCCAGAAAGGTCAGGAACATCAGCGCTAAAATGACCGTGGTATGGCGCAGCAGATTGAGCACATTATTCATAGGCGTTCACCTCCGCGATCAGAAGCGCGTCGCTGGATTCCCGGCCGCCGCCGGAGGGGGCGTTGATGACGGCGTCCTGCCAAACCATGATGGAGGAATTGCCGCCGTCCAGATTATAGGCAGCCGCGCAGCCCAGATCATAGAACAGCTGGGAAAGCTCGGGAAGACTGATGCCCGCTGATTCGCCCCGCCCATCCACCACGACCAGGCAATAATGGCCGGGCTCATAATAACCGATCGCGGTTCGGGGATTGGCCGAAATGAGTCGTCCTGTGCTGGCAAAGCTGGTCAGCGCGCTGCCGTCTGTGTTCAGCAGGGCCGGGCCGAACGTCCAGGCCTGCCAGGCGCCGTCCGCAATCGCGTCCTCGACGCTGAAGGCGCTGCCCGGCATCACAGCCATGCTGCCGTCATAATACAGCACGCATACGTCGCAGCTCGTCCGGTTGGCGCGGTAGATCACGCCGTTTCGGATGACCACGCCCTCGTTAGTGTTCCCGTAATAATCGCCGTTCACCGCCAGCAGGGCGTCGTTCAGGACCGCCATGTCCAGGATGCTGTCCCGGAAGCCGCTGCCGTAGGTATTCCGGGCCAGAGCGGATTGAAAGCAGGTGATGTCCCGCACATAAATATCGGCCAGGTAATAGGTGATTTTTCCGTTCTGGGTCGTTTCCTCGGTCACGGTGATGGAGATATCAGGACTGGAGTAGCTGTTCTCGGTGACGATCACGGTATCGGTATATTGATCGGCAAATTTCTCCGAGATCGGCGTCAGGTCTCCCTCGTCAGTGTCGCCGATATCCGAAGCGTCCTCCGTCAGCGCGCTGCCGCCCTTCTGCCCCGAGGTTGTGCCGCCGCGGCCGGAGCCGGTGCTTCGACCTCCCTTGGCGGCGAGGACAGGAGCGCTCACGTCGGAGATGACGGTCGAAGCTGACGTCCTGTCCGTCGAGGCGATCAGGTACGCGCCATCGGGCAACCCGCCGCTCTCATCCGCCGGGGTTTCCGTCTTATACGGGTTGGCGATCACGATGCCCATGCTCTGCTGCTGGCGCGGCAGGACGTGATGGAACAGCGCAAAGATCACCAGCGCGACGCCGGTCAACAGGATATCGAGCAACAGGTTTCTGAGGAGCCTGTGTTTCTTTTCTCGCATTTGGTTTCCTCCTTTACCGACGGTCTGTTCCCGTCGGCAAGGATAATATAAGCCCTGATCCTAAAACAAAGCTAAAACGTAGGGCGGAGCGTGTGAACAATCTGTGAACACGCAATTTGGGCCGGGAAACTGTGCGCGGCATGCCAAAGAAACACAGAAAAACAAATGAACCCCATTAAGGCGCACCTTGATGATGCGGTGCTGCCTTGATTTTTAAGAAATGGGGTTCTGGAAAAAGGGCTCAAAATTTCGCCGTTTGAAGCCCGTAAAAGCGCAGGATCAATCCCCGATCAGTTCGGTCAGCATCCGATCGGCCATGACCAGGGAGCGGGGCAGATGGAAGGGCCCCTTGAAGGTGCTGCCCTTCGTGGAAGGCATGGTGGGCTTGCCGTCCCGCCGAAGATATCCGTACCACTCGCCGTACTCCGGATCGGCAAAATGCTTCCGGCAGTAGTCGAGGGTTTTCGTGAACCAATCATAATACTTGTCATTGCCCGTATCTCGATAGGCCATCAGGGAGGCGATCAGGATCTCGTTATGAGGCCACCAAAGCTTCATATCGTGCTCATAGGCCTCAGGCGGAAGCCCTTTGGCGTCGATAAAGTAAAGGAGACCGTCGTATTCGGCGTCCCATCCGCCCTCGATCGCGAAATTGAACACGTCCTCGGCCTTTTGATGCAGCGCGCGGTCGCCGATGTGATTGGCGTATTCCATCAGGAACCAGCTGCACTCAATGTCGTGGCCAGGGTTGACGATGCGGCCCTCCGTCACGTCGCCCCGGAATTCGCCGTCCGGACCCACGTTTTCCAGGGTGCAGCGCAGCTCGGGCTTATGATGATAGGCGAAAATGTCATGCACGCAGATCGCGGAGCGCTCGTCGTACAGCGCGGTATTTTCAGGATCGCAGCGGCGCAGCACCGAGCAGATGTTCAGGTAGATCATCGCCAGTCCCAGCGAGCGGCCGCTTCGGGTTTCGGGGAGGGTCTTGGGCCCCAGATCCACAGGGTCCGTAAGCTCTCCGCGGAAGAGGCCCCAATAGAGCTCATAGGCCGCCTTCGCCCGGTCCAGGTATTCCTTTTCACCGGTCAGGGCATAATACTCGGCGTTGGCGATCGCGTAAAAGCTCTCCGAAAAGCAATACCGGCGCTGCCGCAGAGGACGCCCGTCGGCGGTCGCGGTAAAATACATGCGGTTGCCCTTTTCCCGATTGATACAATGCGCTTCCATAAAGTCCAGGCAGTCCTTGGCAAGGGCCTGCCATTCGGGACGGACGCCGTACACGTTGCAGAGCCAGGCATAGGTCCAGGCGCAGCGACCCTGCATCCAGACGCTCTTATCGGTAGAATAAATCTTTCCCGTCCGGTCCAGGCAGGTATATACGCCTCCGTGCTCATGATCCCAGCCGTTTTTGATCCAAAAATCCGCGCTGCGGGCCAGCTCCTCACGGATCCACTGCCGCTGCTCCGTCAGCCTTGCTCGGTCCATACCTTTGTCCTCCTTGTGTTTCCGTCGTTCCGACGTCTATTGTACGCAAAAGCAGGGCGCAATGCAACCCCAAAGTCAGCATCAAATGAAAATCCGCCGGAGGCGAGGCGGATGCCGATCGCTTCCGGCGGTATCGATGGAGAAATAAATTTGATCAGGGCGTCAGCAGCCGCACACGATAGACGGCCTCCAGGCGGCCCAGCTCGGCCACGACGTCGGGGGAGGGCTTGTCGCTCAGGTCCAGCACCGTATAGGCATACGCGCCGCGGGACTGATTGACCATGTTTTCAATGTTGAGCCCGGCGGCCGCCAGGGCGCCCGTTACGGAGCCGATCACATTGGGCACGTTCTGATGGAGCACGGTCACGCGGGGCATCGTAAGACGCCCCGGATCGCAGGCCGGATAATTGACAGAATTGCGGATCGCGCCGCGGACCAGGTAATCATCCAATTCCTCGGCCACGATGCGGACACAGTTATCCTCGCTCTCCGGGGTCGAAGCGCCCAGGTGAGGCGTAAAGACGGTGTTGCGGCAGCCGACCAGCCCGGGCACCGGAAAATCTGAAACATAGGCGCGCAGCTGCCCGATTTCCAGCGCCTCCCGGACGGCCTCGGCGTCTACCAGAGCGTCCCGCGCGTAATTGATGATGGCCGCGCCGGGCTTCATCTGCTCAATGGCGGCGGCGTCCAGCAGCTTACGGGTGCCGTCGGTCAGGGGAACATGCAGCGTGATATAATCCGACGTTTTCAGTACCTCGCTCAGGTCGGTGGAGTGCTTGACCGAGCGGGACAGGCTCCAGGCGTGTTCAACGGAAATATAGGGGTCGTAGCCCAGCACCTTCATGCCGAGAGACGCGCCGGTATTGGCCACCATGACGCCGATTGCGCCCAGGCCGATCACACCCAGGGTCTTTCCGGCCAGCTCGGGCCCTACGAACTGTTTTTTGCCCTTTTCCACCAGGTTGGCGATATCGGGATCATCCTTGTTGTCCAGTGTCCACTGGATGCCCTCGGATACGCGGCGGGAGGCCATCAGCAGGGCGGCGACCACCAGCTCCTTGACGGCGTTGGCGTTAGCTCCGGGCGAATTGAAAACGACGACGCCCTTTTGCGCCAGCTCGTCCAGCGGGATGTTATTGACGCCGACGCCCGCCCGGCCGACGGCCAGCAGGCTGGCGTCAACGGGCATGCCGTGCATATCGGCGCTGCGGACGATGATGGCGTCCGGCGCTTCGGCCTCGGCGCTGACCAGATAGCGGGCTCCGTCCAGGATATTCCGATAGACGGGGGAGATCGCGTTCAGGGTTTTGATTTTCAGCATCAGGCATTCTTCCTTTCAAATTCCTTGAGGAAGGCGCATAGCGCCTGCACGCCCTCGATGGGCATGGCGTTGTAAATGCTGGCGCGAAGGCCGCCTACCAGGCGATGCCCCTTGAGGTTGACAAGGCCCTGGGCCGCCGCCTCCTTGACCAGCAGGGCGTCCGTATCCGGGTCGGGCGTGGTAAAGGTCACGTTCATGCGGGAACGCGATTCGGGCCGGGCTGTCGGCCGGTAGAAGGCGCTGTTGTCAAGCGTTTCGTACAGGAGACGGGCTTTTTCGATATTCACCTGAGTAATCCCCTCGACGCCGCCCTGCTTTTGCAGCCATTTGAGGCACAGGCCAGTCATGTATACGGCGTAGGTGGGCGGAGTGTTCAGCATGGAGCCCTTTTCATCCATCAGCGTCCAATTGAAAACCTTGGGGCAGTCCTTACGGGGAGAGCCCAGCAGGTCCTTCCGGACGATCACGACGGTCAGGCCGGCCGGACCGATGTTCTTCTGCGCGCCGGCGAAAATCACGCCGAAGCGGGATACGTCATACGGCTCGGACAGGATGTTGGAGGACATATCCGCCACCAGCGGCACGGCGCCCGTTTCGGGCAGAGCGGCATACCGGGTGCCGAAGATCGTATTATTGGTAGTGATATAAACGTAATCGGCGTCCTGCTCCACCATCTCGGGGGTGATGTCGGGAATATAGGTATAGTTATCCTCCCGGGAGGAGGCGATGCAGTGGATTTCGCCGTATGCCTCCGCCTGCGTGAGCGCGCCGTGGGCGAAGTTGCCGCTGTCCACATAATCGGCTTTCGTTTTCAGTAAGTTCAGGGGCACCGCGGCAAACTGCCCGGTCGCGCCGCCCTGCAGGAAGAGGACGGAATAATTGTCCGGGATATGCATCAGGGAGCGGAGCAGCTCGCCTGCCTCGTCAAAAATTGCCTGATATCCCTTGGAGCGGTGGCTCATCTCCATGACGGACATGCCGGTGCCGCCGAAATCCAGCATCTCCCGCGCGGCGGTCGCCAGCGCCTCCTCGGGCATCATGGCCGGTCCGGGCGCGAAGTTATATACCCTGCTCATCGCTCATCCTCCGTATTTGCTTCATTTCCGCCGGTTGCCTGGGCGGATATCATTATCTTACCGAAAGTCTTTGTTTTGTCAATCGCAGGGGACGTTTTACACTGTACAAAAAATGATTTTATTTCCTGAGGCTGGCCTATTGACACAGGTCATGCGCCGTGTTAAGATGCTTTCGCCTACTAATTTAGTAGGTATAAAATTGCGCCATCCTGCGCGCAGGGAGGAACCGTACCTTGAGCACGCCATTGCTTTCCGTTCATCATATCGATGTCGCTGTCGAAAACAAGCGCATCCTGCATGATATATCCTTGGATATCGCGCCGGGCGAGACCCATGTGCTGATGGGGCCCAACGGGGCCGGCAAGTCCACCCTTGGCTATGCGCTGATGGGCAGCCCCCGTTACACGATCTCCGGAGGCGACATCCTCTTTAAGAACGAGGATATCACCGAGGAAACGCCGGATAAGCGGGCCAAACGGGGCATGTTCCTGTCCTTCCAGGAGCCGCTGGAGGTGCCGGGGCTGAGCCTGGAAAGCTTTTTACGCAGCGCCATCTCGGAGCGGACGGGAGAAAAGATCCGGCCCTGGGAATTCTGTAAGCAGATGAAGAAGGTCATGGAGCTGCTGGAAATCAGCCCGGAAAAAGCGGAGCGGGGCCTCAACGTAGGCTTTTCCGGCGGTGAAAAGAAAAAGGCGGAGATCCTGCAGATGCTGCTTTTTAGGCCCGACCTTGCCATTTTGGACGAGACCGATTCCGGCCTGGACGTGGACGCCGTGCGGCTGGTGGCCGAGGGCATCCGCACTTACCAGCAGGAAACGGGCGGGGCGCTGCTGATCATCACCCATTCCACGCGGATCCTGGAGCCGCTGCACATCGACCGCACCCATATCATGGTGGACGGCGCCCTCGTGTATCAGGGAGACGGTTCGCTGGTGGACCGCATCAACCGCGAGGGCTACGACGAATTTATTTCCATGAAGAGGGCATAAGGCAGCCATGAGAGAGAAGAGCCAGGTCGACAGCATCGACCGCAGCGTATACGATATCCGGGATGCCGAGCGGGATAACTGGAGGATCACCGCCGGCTTGACGCCCGATATTATCAACCAGATTTCGGATGAAAAGAACGATCCGGATTGGATGCGGGAATTCCGCCTCCAGTGCCTGGAAATCTATCATCGCCTCCGTGTGCCGGACTGGGGCCCCTCCATCGACGGGCTGGACATGGACAACATCGTAACCTATGTCCGCCGGGACAAGCGGATGTCCAACACCTGGGAGGACGTGCCGGAGGATATCAAGGATACCTTTGAGCGTCTTGGCATCCCGCAGGCGGAGCGAAAATCCCTGGCGGGGGTCGGCGCGCAGTATGACAGCGAGCTGGTCTACCACAACGTCAAGGCCGAGGTCGCGGCGCAGGGCGTGATATACTCCGACCTGGAAAGCGCCCTGCGCGGCGAGTACGCTGATATGATCCGCGCCCATTTTATGAAGCTGGTCCCCCCGACGGATCATAAGTTTGCCGCCCTGCACGGGGCGGTATGGTCGGGCGGGTCGTTCGTCTACGTACCCAAGGGCGTGGAGGTCTCTATCCCGCTGCAATCCTACTTCCGGCTGAACGCCAAGGGCGCCGGGCAGTTCGAGCACACGCTGATCATTGTGGACGAGGGCGCGTCCCTGCATTTCATCGAGGGCTGCTCCGCGCCCAAATATAATGTGGCCAACCTGCACGCCGGCTGCGTGGAGCTGTTTGTGGAAAAGAACGCGACGCTGCGCTATTCGACCATCGAGAACTGGTCCAAAAACATGTACAACCTGAACACCAAGCGCGCGGTGATCGGTGAAAACGCGCGGATGGAATGGGTCAGCGGTTCCTTCGGCAGCCATGTGAGCTATTTGTATCCCATGACGATCTTAAAGGGCGACCGCGCCCAGATGGAGTTTACCGGTATTACCTTTGCTGGACGGGAGCAGAACCTGGATACCGGCGCGAAGGTGGTTCATCTGGGGTCGGATACTTCCTCTTACATCGGCACGAAGTCGATCAGCAAGGACGGCGGAGTCAGCACCTTCCGCAGTTCCGTCGTCGTGGATCAAAAGGCGCGCCGCGCCAAGGCGGCCGTCTCCTGCCAGAGCCTGATGCTGGACGATATCTCGCGGTCCGACACGATCCCGGCGATGGATATTCGCGCCGGGGACGCCGATATCGGTCACGAGGCGCAGATCGGCCGGATCAGCGATGAAGCGGTGTTTTACCTGATGTCCCGCGGGATCAGCGAAGAGGACGCCCGCGCCATGATCGTATCCGGCTTTGCGGACAACGTATCCAAGGAGCTGCCGCTCGAGTACGCGGTGGAAATGAACAACCTGATTCGCCTGGAGATGAAGGGCAGCATCGGTTGATTTCTGACTTTGCCTGAAAGGATGTACCTTCCTTGTCTGAATTGCTTGTAAATACCCTGCCGGCGCTGACCTGGCACCGGCTCGGGATGAACCAAAGCCGGCTGACGCTGCTGGATCCGAACGGGGGCGTCTGGCTGGACGCCGATGTGCCCGAAGCGCTGACCAGCGCTGATCGGGCCGCTGTGCCTGCGCTTGAGTCCGGCATGGGCGAGGCTTTTTCCGCCGCGCTGAAGGAAGCGCCGCTGTTTGTGATCTCCGCGCCGGCCGACACGCAGTGCGGGCGGGCTGCCGTACTGCGTTATACCTGCCAGGAGGCGACGGCTCAGCGCAGCCGCCTGTACATTCGCGCAGAGGAAAACGCGGAGTTCAGCGTGATCGTGGTCCTGAAGGGGGAGCGCGACGCGCGGGGACAATTTGCCTTGGGAATGACCCTGGACGCGCAGAAAGGCTCGCGGATTTCCCTTTACTTTGCCAACCTGCTGCCGGATGGGATGGATATGGCGGCGGACTTGGCCGGGAATTGCGCCGAAAATGCGGAGATCGTTTTGACCCGGCTGGATCTTGGCAGTAAGCAGCAACATATGGGGGCGGCGATCGATTTGGCGGGGGCGGACAGCCGTTTTACGGCGGAGCTGGCCTATCATGCCCGCTCCGGCCAGGCGCTTGACATGAATTATGTTGTGCGTCACCGCGGGAAACGGACCGAAAGCCTGATCACGGTATCCGGCGTGCTGGAGGAGGCCGCCAGGAAATGCTTCCGCGGCACTATCGACTTTTTGAACGGATGCGCCGGGTCTAAGGGAACGGAAACGGAGCAGGTATTGCTGATGGGGGAGGACCTCGTCAACCAGACCATCCCCCTGATCCTGTGCGCCGAGGAGGATGTCGAGGGCAATCACGGCGCGAGCATCGGTCAGTTGGATGAGAAGGTGCTGTTTTATATGGCCTCGCGCGGCATCGGCGAGGAGCGCGCCAAGGCCATCATGGCCCGCTCCCGGATCGAGCTGGCGCTGAACGCCTTCCCGGACGAGCGCGTCCGCGGTGAGATCGAGGCGTTCCTTGCCGCCATGGAGGAAGTATGAACCAGTACCGACAGGATTTTCCGTTGCTGAGGAACGCCGATTTTGTTTATCTGGACAATGCCGCGACCAGCCAGCGGCCGGATGCCGTGATCGAGGCGGAAAAGCATTTTTACGAGCGGTTGAACGCCAATCCCCTGCGAGGGTTTTATGATTTGGCGCAGAACGCGACCGAAAGCTACGAGCAGGCGCGGGAAAAAACGCGTGCATTCCTGAACGCAAAAAGCGCGCGGGAAATTGTTTTTACCCGCAACACCACCGAGAGCATCAATTTGGTTGCTTACAGCTGGGCGCTGGAGCGCCTGACCGATCGGGATGAGATCCTGATTACGATTTCCGAGCATCACAGCAACATTTTGCCCTGGCAGATGGCGGCCCGGAAAACCGGGGCCAAGCTCAGCTACCTGTTCTGCGAGCCCGATGGCTCATATCCCGAGGAGCGGGTTCGCGCGGCTGTGACCGATAGGGTGAAGCTGGCGGCGATCGGCCAGGTGTCCAACGTCACGGGCCGGCTCGGTCCCGTTGCGCTCATCACGGAGCTGGTGCATCAAAACGGCGGCGTCGTACTGGTGGACGCGGCGCAAAGCGCGCCGCACGGGCCGGTGGACGTTCAGGCGCTGGACGTCGATTTTCTTGCGCTGTCCGGGCATAAAATGCTGGCGCCGATGGGGATCGGCGTGCTGTACGGCAAGGAAAGGCTGCTGGAGGAGATGTCGCCCTTCCTGACGGGCGGGGAGATGATCGATTCTGTCCGGCTGTACGACGCGACTTACGCGGAGCTGCCCCATAAATTTGAGGCCGGTACGGTCAACGCGGGCGCCGCGGCAGGTCTGGGCGCCGCCATCGACTATT
Organism: Clostridia bacterium; assembly: GCA_017469085.1. Classification (GTDB taxonomy): domain Bacteria; phylum Bacillota; class Clostridia; order Christensenellales; family Aristaeellaceae; genus UBA4246. Next base: position 11,083 of record JAFUHB010000053.1, on the reverse strand, counting down.
TGCAGGACGTTGGGTTTGCGCGGATCCGCGAAATCGAGGACCGGCTGACAAGCCGCGCGCTCAGTGGGATGCAGGCCCTCCCAGGCGTTCACGTGATCGGCTCCGATCGCGCCGAGGAGCATAACGGTATCCTGGCCTTTACCGTGGATAACGTGCACCCGCATGATATTTCCGCGATCCTCAACGATGACCGCGTCTGCATCCGCGCCGGGCATCACTGCGCGCAGCCCTTGCATAAGCACCTGGGGATCCGCTCCAGCGCCCGGGCGAGTTTCTATTTCTACAATACCGAGGAGGACGTGGACCGTTTCCTCGAAAGCGTTGCCGGCATCAGGAGGCGAATGGGCCTTGGCTAATACCTTTTACAATGAAATTCTGATCGATCACAATCAAAATCCTTATCATAAGCACGAGCTCCCGGATGCCAATATGACGCTGGCGGGCGTCAATCCCTCCTGCGGGGATGAAATCAACCTCCAGCTGAAGGTGGAGGACGGCGTGATCCGGGACGGGGCGTTTGAAGGAGACGGCTGCGCCATCTCTCAGGCCTCCGCGGATATCATGCTCGACCTGATCGTCGGCAAGCCCGTCGAGGAGGCGATCCGGCTGTCGGGCCTGTTCCTGAAGATGATCCGTGGCGAGTGCAGCGCGGAGGAGCTGGACGAGCTCGAGGAGGCCGGCGCGCTGGAGGATATTTCGCACATGCCTGCCCGCGTCAAATGCGCGGTGCTCGGCTGGCATACCATGAAAGAAATGCTGAAAAAGAAATGACGCTTTGAAAAAAAAGAATCTCCCGTGCCGTCGTCCCAGTTGGCTCGGGAGTTTTTCTTGCGATCGTAGATCTTTTTGCTGTCGATTTTTCGCGTCGTTGGGGAGAAGGCCCAGGTTTTCCTTTTGCTTGCAGCTAATTGTTTGCGGGCCCTTTTGCTCATTTTTTCCTTGGAAACGAATTTGCCCATGCGATCACACCCTTTCCTTCTTGCGTTTGCCCATCATAACACCGTTTTGTAAAGGAGGCAAGACGGAAATACAAGGCGGATGCCCACGGATGATCAGTTAGGCAGGATATCCTGCGGCTTTTTTTGCTCCAGCTTATGCTTGGTGCCGTCCGGATCGACGATATAGGTGTTGTCCAGCTGCTGGCGCAGATTTTCCCGGAACTCGGCAAGGTATTCGTTGCGGAGGGCGAACTGCTCGTTCTTTTCTTCCTCGGTCAATCCTTCTTCGCGGCTTTTTTTCGCCAGCGCGTTGATCCGTTCGATGGCTTCCTTTGTCATGCGCGATCCTCCTTGCTCAGCTGAAATCCCAGTACTGTGGGGATGGCCAGCAGCGCAGCGTAAATAGCGTACAGGATGAAACGATTGTCTCCGGTGCGGTCGATCCGGAATTCGATGAAAACGATCGCGCCTACCACAACCGGGATGGAGATGAGCGCGGCGAGGGACAGCGCTCGGCGCTGCTTCACGGCTCTCAGGGCGAGCACGATCACGGGAACGCCCAGCGTGACCATGGCCAGGATGTGCTGCACGCCGACGAAGGAGTACATCAGGTGCTGGTCGTAGCGCAGGCTTTCAAAGAACACCTGGGTCGCGCCGAACAGCATACAGCCCTTCAGGAAGGTATAACCGTCCCGCTCTTCGTGGGCCAGGATATACAGAACGACCAGGCACAGCACGGCGGCGCATATCGCCTCCAGGATCCAGGTGCGCAGATAGGCGTCGTACTCGTCCACCTGGGCCAGGAATGTGCCCTGGAAGACATGGTAGATCAGGCTGCGGCTGATGCCAAGGCCGCTGACGAAGCCCTCGCCCAGACGGGCCAGGCAGACAAAGATCAAAATCGCCGGGGCTGCCGCGTCCAGCAGTTGGGCCGGCTTGGCCCGTAGCAGCTTAGCGGCCAGGATGGCAGCCAGCACGGCGCCGCCGAGCGCGCCGAACATGGCATACCCGCCGTCCGTCAGCATGAGATAATCGGCTGGGCGGGCGATGATGCGGTACGTATTGTCCGCCAGACAGAACAGCAGGCGGGCCAGGCAAAGCCCCAGGGGAATGGACAGGAATACGGTCAATACATCCGCGCCCTTGGGCAGGCTGCTGCGCCGGACGTTCCAGGAAAGCATGATCCAGTATCCGGCGACGCCCAGCGCAACCATCAGGCCGTATAAGAAAACGGTCAGGGAGGCGGCATCCTCATAAAGCTCGTACATGGCGCTTCCTCCCGCTTACTGCCAGGACGCCGGGTCCACGGCGCTGGCAAAGTAGAGGATATCGCTCTGGTCGCGCTCATTCCCGGTGCGGGAGCCATAAAATTTGTTGTTGAAGATCATTTCGGCGCTGTTGCCGCCATCCAGTTTAAAGGCCTGCAGGCAGCCCAGGCTGCCCATATAATCGGCCAGCTCCTGATGGGTGACGCCGTCCGAGTCCTTGCCGCGGCCCTCGGCCATGACGACCACATAGGAGAGCGGCCCGGTCTGCCCGATCGCCATGCGGGGCTCACGGCCGTTGGGGTTATAGCTGTAGCCCTTGTCGGTTTCCTGCACCTGGCCGTCGATCACCAGGGCGGGGCCGAACGTAAAGGCGTTGATCACCTGGTGGCCGGCGGCCTTTAGCTCGGTCAGCGCGGCGCTCATCGTCGCTTCGGACCATTTCACATAGAGATGGAAGTCGCCGTTTTCATCGATGATCAGGACGTCCTTGGTGCGGTTGCTTTTTTTGCGGATCTCGACGCCCATGCGGTATTCAAAGGTGGTCTTATCCGGATTGTTGGTGTAATAATCGGCGTTGATCGCCAGGATCGCGTTGTTTTTCTGCGCCATCGAGGAAATTTTGGCGACGCCCTTGGAGGAAGGCTTGCCGGAGCTGCTGGTCTTGGCAACCGTGGTGCGCAGCTGCGAGGCGTCCCGGATGGTGACAAAGGCGATGCAATAATTGACGTGGCCCTCATCCCGGGTTTCCATGCGGACGGTGATGCTGTCGTCCGTATAGGAGTCCTCGGTGAAGCCCGCAAGATTGGGCGCCATGCCCGGGGTAAAGGAAATGGGCAGGGCATAGGAGGCTTCCTCCGCAAAGGCGGTGGGGAAGAATAGACGAAGCAAGGAAGCGTCCTCCTCATATTCTTCCACAGAGGATTCCTCGATGCGCTCCGCGGCGGATTCCAGCAACGCGCCGGAGGGCACGAGCAGCGGCAGCGCCAGGATCATCAGCGCGCACAGCAGGGTCAGGATGGTTTGGGTCAGCTTGTTCATATTCGTTAGCGCTCCTTGCTGTTATCATTGGCAAACACCCAGTTTTTCTGGATGCGATAGTTGACGAAATAGAGGATAGTGTCGATCACGATCTTGATCAGCGTGTTGGCAAAGTCAGTCTCCCGAAGTCCAAACAGGGCGGAAAGCCCGCCTACCAGCAGGGAGGAGAGCAGCATCACGCCGACGGCTACCACGACATAGCGCAGTGCCGAGCCCTTGCTTTGCTTGAGCTGAAAAACAAAGGATTTGTTGAGATAATAATTGAGGCTGGCCGAAAACAGACGCGCTACCCAAGTGGCCACCAATGTGATCGCGGCCAGGCGCATCCCTAAGATCAGCCAGGTCGTGCCCTGCGGGATCAGCTTGGGCAGGAGCCACATGCCCAGCAGCGTGAACAGGATATGATCTACCAGCGTGCAGATCAGGCTGGAGGACATATACTTAAAGAAGTTGCCCAGGATCAGCTTATAGATGCGCCAGGAATCCCGGATAGGATGGAAATGCGTTCCCTGATTCTCATTGTGATACACCGTTTCGATGGGAACGACGGTCATTTCGATGTGATGCCCGGAGCAGTAGATCAGCTGGTTCATCTCATATTCAAAGCGATCGCCGGTGATGCTCAGGCAATCGTTCAGCATCTCCCGGCTCATGGCGCGCAGGCCGGTCTGCGTATCCGGCAGCCAGCGGCCGTACAGCAGGGCAAAAATGCCGGATGTGAGCCGGTTGCCAAACCGGGATTTGGGCGGGACCTGGGTGGAATGGCGGGAGAAATCCCGCGAGCCGAGCAGCAGCTCGCGCTTCTCATGATTTAGCTGGGCGGCCAGCCGCAGGGTATCGGGCACGGTGTGCTGCCCGTCCGAATCGGCGGTGATGACGCCCTCCAACTCGGTTTCGTTCAGAATATAAGCAAAACCGGTCCGCAGCGCGGCGCCCTTGCCCCGATTGACCTCATGATGAAGGACTTTGCAGCCTTCCCAACCGTCGATTTCGTCAAAGAAATGCTGATAGGAGGCGGAGGAGCCGTCGTCGATGACCAGGATCAGGCCGAAACCGGCTGTCCGCAACTCCTTGACGTAATCGGGCAGCTTTTGATCCGGCTCCAGCGAGGGGATCAGTACGCAGCAGCGTTGCACATCCATACAGTCGCACACTCTTTCATTCGTTGATGTAGGTATCCAGGTAATCGAGCATCAGCGGGGCGATGTCGGTGCCGGTAAAAGCGTTGAAATCCTCGGCCCACTGCGTTCGGGAGAGATTTTCAAAGGGATATCGGGCAAGCTCCTCGCGCAGGAACGCGTCCAGCCGTCCCTGTGACAGCGTGTCGGCCGCGATCAGGAAGGCGCATCCGCGGGCTCGGACGGCGGCGCGGTAAACATTGGCGCTCGGGAAGAAATCGGCGGGACTGCCCGCGGTAACGGCAGCGTGCAGGTTTTCCCGCATGGCGGCATCGATCTCGCTTTCGATCAGCGTTTCCCGCGCGGCCGAGCCGGACGCAAGCCCCACGTACCGCAGGGCAGCCCACTGGCGCGAGGCCTCGTTCAGCCAGGCGTCGTGAAATCCGTCGACGCCTGTGACGCCTCCAAACCATTGTCCGGCCAGCGCAAACGCCAGATCGCTTTCCCAGGCGTCGCCCTGGGTAAGGTCGTCCCGTACCAGGACAAGCCCGGTCACCGATTCCGCTTCGGTAAAGTAGGGAAGGGCACAGAGGGACAGCGTGTTTGTCGGAAGGTCGCCCAGTGCCGTCGTCAGACGATTTACGATATCGGAGGCGGCGCGTAAAAGCTTACCGGCGTCTGCGGCGTCCCTGGCATATACGCTGATTGGAATACCGGACGCTGTGCCCGTCCGGACGGCATACCCGTTCAGCAGGACGAGCGAGGGCGCAGAGGACGGGCCCTGGGCGGAGCAGACGGCCTGCCACCCTTCCGGCGCCTCCACATGGATTAAGTAGCTTCCGAAGGGGGCGTAAAACGGTTCGCCAAAAGTCGCGTAAGCGGGAGCCTGCCATGCGCCGTTTTCAAAAACACAGGGCGTGGGCAGCATGTGGAGCAAACGAACGGCATTGTCGCTGATACCCAGACGATGACGGGAAACGGGAATGAACAGCCGGCACCGGAGCGTCAGATGCACCATCTCCCCGACGCGCAGCGGGTGGCTGATGCGCAGCACGGTCCGCGCTTCGTCCGAAAAACCGGCGTTTGTGATCGCGCCGTCCGCCCAGACGCCCTCCAGCTCAATGTCGCCATAAGCAAAGTCGTCCGGATAGGCCTCGTCATAAAACTCGTCGAGCGCTGCCGGGGAGGTCTCCTCCAAAGCGTAGGCCCCTGCGTAGGTACGAAGCGCGATGTCCGGCCAATCGCTTTCGGTCGTATTGACGAGCGTCAGCGATTCGGTGACGGCAGCAATCTGTTCCTCCGGCAGCCATCGGAGCGTGATTTCTCCCCTTACAGGCAGCTCCGCCGCCCGCTCCTGGTAAAGGAGGTCAGCCTGAGAGCGATCGTATGGCTGCGTCCGCGCAAACCTTAGGACGATGAGCGCTCCGATCAGGATCAGCGCACAGGTCAACGCTAACAGGCGCGGACGCTTTATTATACAACATTTTTTCATCTTTGGAAACCATTCGTGATGAGCGGGAGGAAAAGTTGACAGAGAAATTTTGACAATTTTACACTGCCGTTGGGGCCTTGTCAGTATACCATGATTTACGCGCCGCTCCAACCCGGCGGATGCTTTTTTACAAGCGAATGAGCATGGAAACGCCCGGTCCAAGTTGATCCGGGGGCCGGGCGCATGGGTAAACATCAGTGATGGTAATCCGCCACCATGCCGGGGGAGGAGGTTTGATGCAGCTCATTAATTTGCCGGATTTTGGACAGGCTGCGGGGAGGCTGGCAGTAAAAGCAGGGTGTCAGCTTGGAATAAGGCGTAGTGTCCAGCTCGCTGTAATGGAAGGCCGTCAGGGGGAGATACTTCTTATCGACGCTGGGACAGTTTTCCAGGGTGTGATAGTAGGAGCCGCTCTTTGGGTTGTAATACAGCACAGGATCACCAGTGATCTCTTCGAGCTGACGGCCCTGGAAATCCTCCCAGATCACAAGGCGGGTCCCGTTTTTTTCGCCGACGGCGAGGTGCTCGTACAGCCATTTCATATTTACGCCCTCGCTGCTGCTGATACGCTGAACGCGGATACAGCCGTGACTTGCACGGTTGCCCAGCTTGTATTCGGTGGCTTTGTAGTTGAGACCGCCGTCGGCATTCAGCACATGCGGCACCTCATGCAGCAGATCACCGCCGTCAAAGCGCAGGGCAAAGCGGCAGATCATTGCGTCGGACCGGAAATTGCCGACCTTGGAAACCAGCAGGAATTCACCGGAGCGCGTTTCGTTGTAGGGCTGCCTGCTGTTGTATTCGCCGGTGGAAACGGCCAGGGTGGTGAACAAATGCCCTTCCTTAAACAGGTACAGGGTTTGGGTCAGCTTGTCGATGACGATGCCGTATTCCTGATTGGGCGTCTTTTTGACAAGCTGGCTGGTTTTTACATAGCCGGTCACAAAAGCGTTCCATGCCTTGACCTTGGAATCAAAGAAGGAGGCGGAGTAACACTCGATCAGGGACCAACCGTCCGACCGGTTTTCCAGTACATGGACGCCCATAGAGGCGCCGGTGACGACGCCGACGCCTGCGGAGGAATCGCTGGGTTCTTCCCGGATCACTACCTGGAGCTTTTGGTCCTTCTTGATGGTATAGATCGGCGCGGTCAGCATGGCCCATACGGCTTCTTCATCCGTGATGTCCATGGGCGTACACCAATAGCAGCCCTTGGGGTCGTGGTCGGGCGTATGGGTGCTGCGTAAGGCGGGCGTTGGGTAAAACGCGGCGGAGGAGGGGGTACCGTCAGGTGCTTTAGTATCGGTAGTGCCCTGCGGCTCGCTCGGCGCTTCCTCACCAAGCAGGGTGACGTCAGCGGATACAGTCGCTTCGCCCGCCGTCAGGCGGATCGTGTATGCGCCGCCCGGCAGCGGTGTGCCAAAGCTGGTGCCGTCCCAGAGCGCTTCGTGGAAGCCGGCGTTTTCCTCTTCTTCTTCGACCAGCACGGCCGCTCGCTCGCCCGCCGCGTTGTATACGGCCAGCTCGGTCACCGCCGGAGCAGGCAGGCTGTAATATACGCTGATAGCGTTGCCGGGCTCTACGACGCTGTCAGTCAAAGCAAGGAAAAGCCCGCTCTCCGCCGACGCGCCGAACCAGACAACGGACACGAGGATCAGGGATAAGCAAAAAAAGGGAATCAGCAGACGCCTCGTCATGAAGGCCCTCCAACATTCGATGGGATATTCTCAAGTTATTCGTTGCTCTGTCAGGGAAATCCTTCCTGAGAGTTGTAAACGAATTGTAACAAAAATCAGATCACGTAATCGCTGCCGGCGTCATTTTCGATCAGGTCGGACAGGGTGATGCCATCCAGAAAATCATTGATCAGCAGGTCAAGCCGCTTCCAGACGGGCAACGCGGAGCAGCGGTAGGCGCGGGGGCAGGGCACGTTTGTTTCGTCCACGCAGGAAACGGGGGCCAGCGAGCCCTCGGTCAGGCGCAGGATCTCGCCGATCCGATAATCAGCGGGATCACGGGCCAGGCGATAGCCGCCGCCCTTGCCGTGCGCGCCCTCCACCAGGCCGGCCTTGGAAAGGGTGCTCATGATGCTTTCCAGGTATTTTTGGGAGATTTCTTCCGCGCTGGTTATTTCTTTAAGGGGAACGAAACGTTCCCGATCCTGCCGGGCGAGGCTGGCCATCACGCGCAGGGCGTACTTGCCTCTCGTTGAAATCATCATAGTAATGGGACTCCTTTAATCAGGGTGAATCTACGCGTCCGTTTCATCGAACGCGATCCGGTCGATGGCGCGCAGCTCTTCTTCGGTAAAATCGAGGCAGCGCACGGCCTTGACGTTGTCGGCGATCTGCTCGGGCTTGGAGGCGCCGATCAACGCGCTGGTGACCGGGGCCTTTTGCAGCACCCAGGCCAGCGCCATTTGGGCGAGGGATTGCCCACGGGCCTGCGCGATCCTCTGCAGGGCGGCGGCCTGCTGAATCACCTTGGGCGTAACGCGCGTCTCATTCAGAAAACGGCCGTCGGTACGCACCCGGCTGTCCTCCGGGATGCCGGCCAGATAACGGTCGGTCAGCAGGCCCTGCGCCAGGGGACTGAATACGATCATGCCCTTGCCGAGCTTCCGCGCCATATCGAATACGCCGTTATGGTGAACCGTGCGATCGAAGATCGAATAGCGGTTCTGGCAGATGACGAAAGGACAGCGCAGCTCGCGCAGGATCGCCTCGGCCTTCTGAAGCGTTTCACCGTTGTAATTGGAGAGCCCGATATACAGCGCCTTTCCCTGACGCACGATATCCGAAAGGGCAAGCATCGTTTCCTCCAGCGGCGTTTCGGGATCCATCCGGTGATGATAAAAAATGTCCACATAGTCAAGCTTCATACGCTTGAGGCTTTGAACAAGCCCGGACATCAGGTGCTTGCGGGAGCCGAAATCGCCGTAAGGGCCCTCCCACATCAAATACCCGGCCTTGGTGCTGATGATCAATTCGTCCCGGTATGCGGCCAGCTCCTCCTTGAGGATGCGGCCGAAATTGATTTCCGCCGCTCCGGGAGCGGGGCCGTAATTATCCGCCAAATCAAAATGCGTGATACCGAGATCGAAGGCGGTAAAGCACATTTTCCGCATATTGTCGTAGTGACCGCTGTCGCCAAAGTTGTGCCAAAGGCCCAGAGAGATCGGCGGCAGCTTGAGCCCGCTGGTCCCAAGGCGGCGATAGTCCATTTGCTGATAACGGCGTTCGCTGGCGATGAAGCTCACAATGGTTACCTCCAAAAAGGATACGGTAAAATCTTAACAAGGCCCTTGCGCGAGGCCGGGAACTTTGTCATAATAGAGAGGAAGCTTTGCCAAAGACCAAGGAGGCCCCTGTCCATGCATCATAGTACGTTTCGACGCGGTTTGTCAAATGTTTGCCTGCTGCTTGCCCTGACACTGCTGATCCCTGTCCTGCCTGCCTGCGCGCAGACGGGTCCTTCCCGATACAGCGCGATGATTTACGATGTGTTCGATACGGTGATCACCCTGATCGGCTATGCCGACAGCCAGGAAACGTTCGAGCGCGTCTTTCATGATATGGCGGATCAGTTTTCGCATTACAATCAGTTGTTCGATAATTACCACGCTTATGAGGGCGTCGCCAATCTGTATACGCTCAATCATGAGGCGATGAACGCGCCGGTCCAGGTGGACCGGGAGCTGTTTGACATGCTGAAATGGTGCAAGGAAAAGCAGCTGACCTTGAGCGAGGACACCGTCAATATCGCCATGGGGGCGGTACTGTCTATCTGGCACGAATACAGGGAGGCGGGCATCGAGGACTTGGGGAAGGCCCAGCTCCCGCCGATGCACGAGCTCGAGGCCGCCGCGCAGCATACGAGCATCGACGATCTGATCCTGGACGAGGAAGCCCTGACCGTGTACTACCGCGATCCGGACTTGCGCCTGGACCTTGGCGCGGTCGCCAAGGGCTATACCGCGCAGCTGGTGGCGGAAAGGCTATATGAGTCGGACATGCCATCCTTCATCCTGAACGCCGGCGGCAACGTGGTGACGGGCCGGCAGCCCCTGGACGGGCGGGAAAACTGGGGCGTCGGCATTCAGGACCCGGACGGCAATGCGCAGGTGGAGGTGCTGTATCTGCGGGAAAAGTCCGTCGTGACCTCGGGCGATTACCAGCGCTACTATGTGGTGGACGGCCAGCGCTATTCTCACCTGATCTCGCCGGAAACGCTGATGCCGGCGGCGTGGTTCCGCTCGGTGACGGTGGTAGCCGAGGATTCCGGCTTCTGTGATTTCCTGTCCACGAAGCTGTTCCTGATGCCTTACGAGGAGGGACGCGCCTTTGTAGACGGGCTGGACGGCGTCGAGGCGTATTGGATCATGCCCGATCTTACCGTGCGGATGACGGAGGGGATGAAGCGCTACGCGCGCAGCGCCGGAGCAACCAGCATGACGAAATGAGCGATTAATTCCGCAGGCTGTTCAGCGGGGCCGGGATGCGGCCGCCGCGCCCGATGAATTCGGCGCAGGACAGCTGGCTGACGGGCATCACGGGCGCATAACCCAGCAGGCCGCCGAAGGATACGGTGTCGCCTGCTTTTTTTCCGACCGCCGGGATGACGCGCACGGCGGTCGTTTTGCCGTTGATGATGCCGATAGCCGCCTCGTCCGCGATGATGCCGGAGATGGTTTCAGCGCTCGTATCACCGGGAATGGCGATCATGTCCAGACCGACGGAGCAGACGCAGGTCATGGCCTCGAGCTTCTCGATGGAGAGCACCCCTTTTTCCGCCGCATCGATCATGCCCGCGTCCTCACTGACCGGGATAAAAGCGCCGCTTAAGCCGCCGACGTGATTGGAAGCCATGACGCCGCCCTTTTTCACGGCGTCGTTGAGCAGGGCCAGCGCCGCCGTGGTGCCGGGTCCGCCCACGTTTTCAAGGCCCATCTCGGTCAGAATCTGCGCCACGGAATCGCCCCGGGCGGGGGTGGGAGCGAGGTACAGGTCGACGATGCCAAAGGGAATATTGAGCCGTGCCGAGGCCTCGCGCGCGACCAATTGGCCGACGCGGGTGATCTTAAAGGCGGTGCGTTTGACCGTTTCCGCCACCACGTCGAAGGGCTCGCCGTGGATCTTGGCCAGGGCCGTGCGGACTGCGCCGGGGCCGGATACGCCGACGTTGATCACGGCCTCCGGTTCGCCGGGGCCGACGAAGGCGCCGGCCATG
>JAFUHB010000052.1 GCA_017469085.1 Clostridia bacterium | reverse complement strand
TTCCGCTCGCTGGACACGGTCTGCGCTGCGGTGGACGTCAACCGCCAGCACAAGCTCGTCTCCCGCATGATCGGCGAGGCCGCGCAGGAAAGGGTGGCCCGCGCCCAGAGCCGGGGGATCGCCAAGACGGTGCGCGTGATGGTGGTGGGGGTGCCCAACGTCGGCAAGTCCACCCTGATCAATCGCTTGAACGGCGGCGCGATCGCCCGCGTGGGCGACAAGCCGGGCGTCACCCGCTCCAACCAGTGGGTCAAAATCTCCCCCTATCTGGAGATCATGGATACCCCCGGCCTCCTGTGGCCCCGCCTGGACGACCAGCAGGCCGCGCTGCGCCTGTCCTACATCGCCGCGATCCGAGACGATATCCAGGACATCCGCAGGCTTACGATCTGCCTGCTCAACGATATGATGGAAATGAAGCCCCAGGCGGTCATGGAGCGCTTCAAGGTCAAGGACGCTTCTCTGCGGGACGACCTGCTCCTGGAGGCCGTCTGCCGGGGCCGGGGCTTTTTGATGAAGGGCGGCGTGCCCGATGAGGAACGCGCCTGCCGGATCGTGCTGGACGAATTCCGGGGCGGCAAGCTGGGCCGCGTCACGCTGGTAAAGGCTCCTCCGCCTTTTCCCCAGGAAATAAAAGACAGGAAGGGAACCGATGAGCATCAAGAGGCAGGAACGCCTGCAGACCCTGACCCAAACGGATCGGCCGCTTTGGGATAAGGGCGTCGTATTCGCCGGGATGGACGAGGCGGGCCGCGGGCCGCTGATGGGCAACGTGGTCGCCGCCTGCGTGATCATGCCGGCCGAGCCGCTGCTTTTGTGGGTGGACGACAGCAAAAAGCTGTCCGAAAAGCGACGCGAGGCGGTGTTTGAGGAGATCCAGCGCACCGCGCTGTTTATCGGCATCGGCGAAGCAACGCCGAAGGAGATCGACCGCGTCAACATCCTGAACGCCACCAAAAGCGCCATGCGCCGGGCGGCCCAAGACGTCCCCGCCTCCCTGTTTCTGATCGACGCCCTCGAGGGGCTGGGCCTGAACGGCGAGGAGCGGGGCATCGTGCACGGCGACGCGCTGTGCTATTCGATCGCGGCGGCCAGCATCGTCGCCAAGGTCACTCGGGACTGGGAAATGGCCGAGCTGGACCAGCTGTATCAGGGCTACGGCTTCCTGCGCAATAAGGGCTACGGCACCAAGGAACACATCGAGGCGCTGAAGCGCCTGGGCCCCTGCCCGGCGCACCGGCGCTCCTTTATCACGCATTTCGTATGAAGCTGCGGGGCGTATGGGCCGAGCTGAAGGCCGTCCGATGGCTGAACGGGCACGGGCTAAGGGTGCTCAAAACGCGCTACCGGGCGCGCGGCGGCGAGATCGACGTGATCGCCCGGGAAAACGGCGCGCTCGTTTTTATCGAGGTTAAAAGCGCCTCGCGGGCCGGTGAGGGCGCGCTGCGCGTAAACGCGCAGAAGCGCAGGCGGCTGAAAACGGCGGCGAACGCCTACCTGAACGAAACCGGCGAGACCTCCTGCCGCTTCGACATCCTGGAGGAAAGCGACGCCGGCTTCCGCCTGATCCGGAACGCCTTTTAAGCTCCGGAGGAGCATGGTGATATGATGAAGCAGAAAAAACGTTGGTGGTGGATCGGCGCGGCGATCGCGCTGGCCCTGATCGCCCTGTTGATTTTCGTTTTCAGGCGTGGAAGCGCGCCCCGGACGCACGAGCTCACCGGGGAGAGCCTGCTGGAAAACGGCGCGTTTTCCCTCGAGGGCGAGCAAGAGATGCCGGATTTCTGGTATACCGACGCCTACGTGCTCAGGGACAGCTATACCGAATTTTCGGTCGCCGAAGGCCGGGAGGGCGGCACCGCCGCGCACATCGTCAACAAGATCCCGAACGACGCCCGCTTCGCGCAGACGGTCAACGTAGAGCCGGACAGCCTGTATCGCCTGTCCGGCTATGTGAAGTCATCGTGCGCCGGCGGCCTTGGCGCCAACCTTTCCATTGAAGGGGTATACGTATTCTCAGAATCCCTGTACGATACCGAGGGGAAATGGGTCTACCTGGAGCTGTACGGCCGCACCGGCCCCGATCAGTACGGCGTCACGGTGTTCGCGCGCCTGGGCGGCTACTCGGGCGAGGCGGAGGGCGAGGCCTGGTTTGACGATATCGAATTGACCGAGGTTGACAGTGTGCCGGACGGGCAGATCGCCGTGGATTGGTTTGCCTCGTATCCGGATATCGACGACGGGGCCGCCGCCAACGTCGGCGAGCGGACAGCGGTCGACGACATCATCCAGCTGACCCTCGGCACGCTTTTATATCTCCTGCTGATCGCGGGCAGCCTTCAGCTGCTTGCGCAAAAGCGGGGCCTCATCAAATCCCGGCGGGCCGCGTTCGTCCTTTTGCTGATTGCCGCGCTGGCGCTGCGCTGCGTCATCGCGACCTCGATATCCGGATACAATGTGGACGTCGGCGATTTCAGAGCCTGGGCGGATTCCGTCGTGGAGCTCGGCCCCTCCCGCTTTTATACGCAGGGCGGGTTCTGCGATTACCCGCCCGGATATATCCTGATCCTGGGCGCGGTCGGCCTGCTCGGCCGCCTGTTCCACAACGCTGGCGTCAGTGAGTTCATGATCAAGCTGCCGCCCATCCTGGCCGATGTGATCGCCGCCCTGCTGCTGATCCGTTTCGCGGAGAAAAAGAAGGGCGTAAAGCGCTTTTCCCCCGAAGCGCTCATTCCGGCGGCGCTGTACCTGTTCAACCCCCTGGTGCTGCTGACCGGCTCGGGCTGGGGACAGTCGGACGCCGTGATGACGCTGTTTTTGCTGATCGTCGTGCTCTACGGGATGGAGGAGCGCTGGGAGATCGCCATCCCCGCCTATGTATTGGCCGTGCTGATCAAGCCCCAGGCGCTGATGTTCGGGCCGATGGGCCTGGTTTGCCTTGCGATCGGCTTTGGGAAGGCGCGCGCCGAAAAGGGCCGGATGGCCAATAACGCAAAGCGGGTCGGCATCGGCCTCCTGGCCGGGGCCATCCTTGCTCTGGCCGTCGTGCTGCCCTTCAGCGGCGGCAGGCCGCTGAGCTGGATCCTTCAGCTTTACCAAAACACGATGGGCTACTCCGCCAACGCCACGGTCAACGCCTGCAACCTGTACTTCCTGGTCGGCGCCAACTGGGTCGGCGCGGAGGCGCTTGCCCCGCGCTATTTCGGCCTGCTGGCCGGGCTTGTGCTTGGCGTCCCCGCCTTGCTCACGCTCCTGAAGCGCCCGGATGGCAAGAAAAGCCGCCTCCTTACCCTCGCCGTGCTGTGCGCCGGTTGCCTGTACGCAGCTCTTTCCCTGATCTTCCCGCTTTCCTGGGGCGTCCACTCAACGATCCTGATCGCGCTGTCGGTGCTGATCCTGCTGGCCGCGTTCTATATCAGCGGGCTATTGTCCCGCCTGCCGCTGTACGGGGCTGCGCTGCTGACGGTCCTGTTCTGCCTGGGCGGCATGATGCATGAGCGTTACCTGTTCCCGGCGATGCTCTTATACCTGCTGGCCTGGATGATCGAGCGGGACGACCGGATCCTGCTTTGCGCGGCGCTGACAGCCGTCGGCGGTTTCCTGAACGTAGGCTGCGTGCTGTTCCGCAACGCGCGTTTCCAGGACGCCAGCGGGCATCTGAACTCCCCTGCCTACGGCCTGGTCAGCGACCTGGCCGGGTTCGAGTACCTGAGCGCCGTCCTGAACATTTTCTCCGCCGGGCTCGGGCTTTATATCGCTCTGCGCCGGACGGACGAGGCCTACGTTCCCGCCGTCATGCGGATCGAGAGCGCCTCCTTAGAAAGCGTTCGGCACGGACGCGTTACCCCGCTGAGCCGCCTTAAGGAGGAGACCTCCGGCTGGCTGCGCGAGCACAAAATGGATCAAAAGGACTGGCTGATCTGCCTTGGCGTCACCGTCGTTTACGCCTGCGTCGCCTTCTTCCATCTGGGCTCGACCGTCTCCCCGCAGACTCACTATACATTCACCTCGCCGGATGAATATGTGGTGTTCGACCTGGGCGAAAGCTATGACGATTTCCGGATGCTCTACATGGGAGGCATCCACTACTATGACAGCGATTTCACCGTGCAGACCAGCGGGGACGGGGAGAACTGGGGCACCGCTTACAGCTGTGATATGGACGTGGGCGGCCTCTTTCAATGGAAATACGTGAACTCCTTCCGCGTGGGGGACCGGCGTGCCCTGACCGGCCGATTCGTGCGTCTGAACGCGGATCATTACAGCCTGGATCTGTACGAGGTCCTCTTCCGGGACGCGGAGGGCAATGTGCTGCCCATCGCCTCCGTCACCGACTCGCTTGATCAGGACGTAAGCGCCCTGACCGACGAGCAGGACAACCTTGAGGGCGAGCCGTCCTGGTATAACAGCATGTACTTCGATGAAATCTATCACGCCCGCACCGCCTATGAGCACGCCAACGGCTTGGTGCCCTATGAGACCACGCACCCGCCGCTGGGCAAGGTGATCATGAGCTGGTGCGTGACGCTCTTTGGCATGACGCCGTTCGGCTGGCGCTTTGCCGGGACGCTGTGCGGCGTGCTGATGCTGCCGGGCATGTACCTGCTGGGCCGCCTGCTGTTCAAAAAGCGGCGGTACGCGGTGCTGGCCATCCTGCTGATGGCGCTGGACTGCATGCACTACACGCAGACGCGCATCGCGACCATCGACAGCTTTGTGGTGCTGTTCATCATCTGGTCGGTCTACTTCATGCTGCGCTGGTTCTTCGACGACTTCTTCGGAAAGCCCCTGTGGAAGACCCGGGCGCCGCTTGCGCTGTCCGGCCTGTTCATGGGGCTGGCGGTCGCCTCCAAATGGACGGGCTGCTACGCGGGCGTTGGGCTGGCGGTACTCTTCTTCATCGGCGTATGGCGGCGCTGGCAGGCCGTCCGGGAGGCCAGGGCCCTGGAGCCAAAACAGCGCGAGCAGTCCCCCGCCGCGCAAACAGCCGCCTCGCAGGGCGTTAAACGCCTGCTCATCACGGTGCTCAGCTGCCTGGTCTGGTTTGTCGCCGTGCCGCTGCTGATCTATTATCTGTCCTATATCCCCTACTTTGCCTATATGGGCAGCCCGCTTCGGGTCGAATGGATCGTCGAAGCCGCGCAGGGGATGCTGGATTATCACGCGACACCGGGGCTGGGCATGGACCATCCCTACTATTCGCCTTGGTATGAATGGCCCTTCTCCATGACGCCGATGTATTACGCCTCGGACGCTTATGAGCCGCTGGGCTGGGCCTCCACCATCCTTTCCTTCGGCAATCCCGCCGTCTGGTGGATAGGCATCCTGGCTATGGCGGCGGTCCTGGCCGCGCTGGTCGTCAGGCAGCTCGGCGTGCTGCTGCGCGGCGGCGCGCAAAGCCTGTCCCCCGGCCCCCTCTGGCCCAAGGACGAGCGCGACCTGCGCCCCCTGCTGCTGATCGTATGCTTCGCCGCCCAGTACCTGCCGTGGACGCTGGTGCCTCGCGGCACATATATCTACCACTATTTCCCGTCCGTGCCCTTCATCATCCTGGCAACGGCGCTGATCGCCGAGTATCTGACGGACTGGCTTACCCATCGCGCGCGCCGCAAGGCCAGCCTGCGCGGCG
>JAFUHB010000051.1 GCA_017469085.1 Clostridia bacterium | reverse complement strand
TGAAGGGCTGCCTGGAGCGCGGGGAAAGCGTGGAAGACCGCGCCCGCACCGTGGCCGGCTTTTTCAGCGGCCAGCCCCTGCGGGAGGACAGCAACGTGCAGTTTGGCGAGGGCGGCGCAGGCGCGTTTTCGGACGGCAAGCTGACCACCGGCATCAAGGACCCCCGCTGCCGCACGGTGCTGCGGGAATTCGCGGATCACGGCGCGCCCGAGGATATTTTGACCCTGGCGCACCCCCACATCGGCACCGACCGTCTGCCCGCCGCCGTGCTCGCCATTCGCAGGGAGATCGAGGCCCTGGGCGGCACCGTGCTGTTCCGCACCAGGCTGACCGGCCTCCAGATCGAAAAGGGAAAGCTGACCGGCGTGATCCTGCAAGGCCCGGACGGAAGGCGGGAGGTCCCAACGTCCTGCCTGCTGGCCGCCGTCGGCCACAGCGCGGCGGACACGCAGGAAATGTTCCTGAAGGCCGGGCTGACCGCCGTGGCAAAGCCCTTCAGCATCGGCTTTCGCATCGAGCATCGGCAGGCGGCGATCGACCTTGCCCAATACGGGCGTTTTGCCGGCCATCCGAGCCTCCCGCCCGCCGAGTATAAGCTGCATGCCCGCCTGCCCGACGGACGGGGCGTTTACACCTTCTGCATGTGCCCGGGCGGCACGGTAGCGGCGGCGGCCAGCCGCCAGGGGGGCGTCTGCGTCAACGGCATGAGCCCCTATCTCCGGGACGGGGAAAACGCCAACGCCGCCGTCCTCGTCGATGTAAATCCGGAGGATTTCGGCGCGGGCGATCTGCTGGCCGGCTTCCGCTTCCAGCGGGAGCTGGAGGAAAAAGCCTTCCTGCTGGGGGGAGAAAACTACAACGCCCCCGCCCAGCGCGTCGAGGATTATTTGAGCGGCAGGCTCAGCGCCGACTGGGACGTGCGTCCCTCCTACCGGCCCGGCGTCACGGCGGCGGACCTGAACCGCCTATTCCCGGCCCCCTGGAACGAGGACCTAAAAACCGGCCTGCGCCTGCTGGACCGTCAGCTTCACGGCTTCGCCGCCCCCGGCGCGGTGCTGACCGCGGTGGAGACCCGCTCCTCCTGTCCCCTTCGTTTTCCCCGGGACGAGCGCATGGAATCCGGCGTGCGCGGCGTCATCCTGATCGGCGAGGGCGCGGGCTACGCGGGCGGCATCATGTCCGCCGCCGTCGACGGGATCCACTGCGCGGAAACTGCGGCAGCCGCAATGTAAGCGATTTTTGCAGGAAATCGCATGCGGCCCGTCGAATAATATTTGTTTGATCGTTTTCTTTTTCGGAGGAACCCATGCAGCAGCCCCTCAACCAGCAATCAGGCTGGACACAAGTTCATTCTCCGGCGCAGAACGCCCGGCAAACCGGCTCGGTGCCCCCGCCGGCCCAGCTGGATCCCGCGTATGAAGCGCCGTTTCAGCCCCCGGTATACGGCGCGCCGGAGGGCTGGCAGGGAGCGCCTTACCAGCAGCATCCGGGCAATACGTCCGACCAGGCGGCGCAGCAGGGCGCGGCCAGGGAGCGCCAGCCCGAGGCCGACCCGCTTTCCGGCGAGCCTGCGCCGCAGCGGGATACGCAAAATCCCGGCAAGCCCGGCTATCATGTGCCGCGCACCGGCGTCATCGCGCGCAAAAAGCGCTCCGGCACGCCCTATATCGTGCTGGCCATCCTGCTGCTGGGCGTCGGCGCCTTTGCGGCGATCCGCTATTTTGCGCCCCAGGAGGCCGTGTACGGCTATGTTTCCGCCGGCACGCTGTCCTCCCGCTACGCCGGGCAGGCGCTGATCGTGCGGGACGAGACCGTTTTTACCCAGGAGGGCGTTTCCCAGATCGACTATACCGCCAATGAGGGCGAGCCCGTCAACCGCGCGACGATCATCTGCACCGTCTATACCTCCGGCTTCAATACCCGCGAGCTGACCACGCTGAAAAAATACCGCGATCAGATCAAGGAATACCACAAGACCCTGATCTCCTCCACCGGCGCGGCCAAGGACGCCCGGCTGACCACCCTGGACACCCAGGTCAAGGACCAGGCGCGCAGCACCCGCACGATGATCCAGGAGGGCAAGGGCAACCTGATCAACCAGGAAAACCTGCTGACGCTCGCCCTCCAGCAGCGGCAGAGCTACCTGCGGCAGAAATACCCGGACGATCAGAAGCTGAGCCGCCTCTACGATGACGAAAATACCCAGCTGCAGCGCATCTCCAGCTGGACCAAGCAATACGCCGCCAATTCGGACGGCATCGTCAGTTTTTACACCGACGGCTACGAGCCCTCCCTGAACCTGAGCACATACCGGGACTTTTCCCCCGCCGCCGTCCGCAACATGATCAACGGCCAGGTGCCCAGCAACCCGGCCGCCACGCGCAATACGGTGTCCATCTACCGCCTGGTCAAGGACGGCTCGTGGGCCGTGCTCATGCTGTGCTCCGATCCCGACTGGACGCCCATCAACGGGCAGACCTATAAGCTGCTGATCGAAAGCTTTGAAAACACCGTCGTCGACGCGACCGTCGAAAGCTTCACCCGCTCCGGCGGCGAGCTGCTGGTGCGGCTGCTGGTGCCCAACGCCAGCGTGCAGGACGTGCTGTACATCCGCTCGTGCAGCGTGCAATTGGGCGAAAACGTAGACAGCCTCACCATCCCCACCCGCGCGCTGTACAGCCAGATGGGCCAGACCGGCGTCGTCATTGTGGACGAATACGGCAACAATTATTTCGTGCCCGTCAGCGTGATCTCCACCCAGGGCGACATCACCCATATCATCCCCAAGAACGCGGGCTATCTGTACGAGGGCATGATCGTCAAACTATTCTGATCGTATGAAGGAGCAAACCGCAATGCTGGCCGATCGCGTGGAACAGATCCGGGAAACGCTGAAAAAGGAGAGCGCGCCTTACGGCCGCCCGCCCCGGCTGATCGCCGTTACCAAGACGGTCCCCGTCGATCAGATCCTGCCCCTGCAGGCACTGGGCGTGACCGATATCGCCGAAAACCGGGTGCAGGCGCTGCGGGAAAAACTGCCTGCGCTGGAAGGAAAATTTTCGATTCATCTGATCGGAAGGTTGCAAACCAACAAAGTTAAATATATAATGAAGGATGTATCCTTGATTCATTCTGTGGATCGGGAGGAGCTGGCGGCGGAGATCGACCGCCAGGCGGAGCGGGCCGGGCGCGTGATGCCCGTGCTTTTGCAGGTGAACGTCGCCGGCGAAGCGCAGAAGGGCGGCGTAAGCCCGGAAGGCCTGGACGGGCTGTTTTCCTTCTGCGAGGGGCTCGGGCATCTGTCCGTCCGCGGGCTGATGACCATGCTGCCGCTCGGCGCAAAGGAAAGCGAGTCCCTGCGCTGGTTTTCCGACGTCCGCGAGCTGCTTGCCCGCCTGCAGGACCGCGCGAAGCAGCCGGAGCTTTTGACCGAGCTTTCCATGGGCATGTCCCAGGATTACGCCCTAGCCGCCCGGGCCGGGGCCACCATGGTGCGGGTAGGCCGCGCGTTGTTTGACGAAACCATGCCCATCGGGCATTGACCTTTTTCACATCCCTTCCAGGAGGTACGGCACCATGCCGAACAGAGAGAACGCGTTCACGAAACTGACGGACGGAGCGAAGCAAAAAATCGAAGCCTTCCTGTATGGAGATAAGCTTCGCGCCCGCGGCGGCGCCATGTACAGCATGGACGAGCCCCCGGTCGACCTGGAGCCTCCCCGACGCAGCCGCCGCGCGAAAAGCAGCGCGAGGAACGCGGAAAGCCCCGATCCTACCTGGCAGCAGCCCATCTATGAGCCCGCCGGCCAATATCCGG
>JAFUHB010000050.1 GCA_017469085.1 Clostridia bacterium | reverse complement strand
GGTCTCCCAGCCGAAGCCCGCCTTGCCGATGGCGCCGACCTTGTGAACGTTCTCCACGCCCAAGTGCACGCAGCCGGGGCCGATGGATTCGCTCAGGCCATAGTTGGTGTCATACTGGTGGTGGGGGAATACGGTCTTCCAGCGCTTGATCAGGGAGGGGGGCACCGGCTGCGCGCCGATATGCATCAGCCGCCACTGCGCCAGCTGATAGTCGCTCAGCTTCACGTCGCCGCGGTCAATGGCGTCCAGCACGTCCTGGGCCCACGGCACCAGCAGCCAAACGATCGTGCATTTTTCATCCGAAACGGCCTGCAGGATCCATTCCGGCTTGGTGCCCTTTAATAGGACGGCCTTGCCGCCCACCAGGAAGCTGCCGAACCAATGCATCTTGGCCCCGGTATGGTAAAGCGGCGGGATACAGAGGAACACGTCCTCGTGGGTCTGCCCGTGATGGTGCTGCTCTACCTGGCAGGAATGCATCAGGCTCCGGTGCTTATGCAGGATGGCCTTGGGAAAGCCCGTCGTGCCGGAGGAATAGTAGATCGCCCCGAAATCGTCGTCCGTCAGCGGGATGTCGGGCGATACGTCGGAGCAGAACTTGATCATGCGGTCATAGCTGTCCGCGAAGGTGGGACATTCCTCCCCGACATAGAACAGGTGCTTGACCCGGGGAATGCGGTCGCAGATTTCCTCCATGCGGCCGATAAATTCAGGCCCGAAGGCCAGCATGGTGCAGTCGGCCTTGTCCAGGCAGTAGCGAATCTCCTCCGCGGTATAGCGGTAATTGAGCGGCACCGCGATAGCGCCCGCCTTCAGGATGCCGAAATAAATGGGGAGCCATTCCAACGAGTTCATCAGCAGGATGGCAACCTTGTCGCCCTTCTGGCAGCCGCGGGTCAGCAGAAGGTTGGCAAAGCGGTTGGCGGCGCGGTCAAAATTCAGCCAGGTGATCTCCCTGCGGAACATCTGTCCCGGCTCGGGCTGCATCAGGGAATATTCGCGCCAGGTGATCCGGCTTTCGGGCTCAAACTGCGGATTGATTTCCACCAGCGCGGTTTCTTGGGGGTAGAGTTGGGCGTTCCTTTCCAGGATCTCAGTGATGGGCATGGCGGCCTCCTTCATATTGCGGAGGAAAAAAGATCGTCCTCCGCTGTATTCAAGCAGAGGACGATAATCAGGGATTACCGCGGTACCACCTCTATTGCCGGCAAGCCGGCCTCTTAAGGGGCTACGCCCCAACCGCTGTTACGGGCGGGCCCGGCGCAGCCTACGCAAGGGGAAACCTTTTCGGTGCGCGACTCGCGGGACGTATTCAGGAAAGCGCCCTTCCTGCCTTGCACCCGCCGGCAGGTCTCTGAAAAGAGCCAAATTCCCTACTTGCTCCCGGTCCATGTCTTTGCTGGGATTATACGCCCGTTTGTGTCCATCGTCAAGAATAAAGGAGACCTGAAACAAGATTGGAACAAATGATTAAACATAGATTTCGATCAGCAGATTGTTTTTTCCCTTTTTGCTGAGGCTTTCTATCCCGACGTATCGGGCGCGGCCAAAGCCGCGGACGGAAAGGATTTCGCCGTCCTTGAGCTGATAATCGGGCTTATCGCGCACCAGGTCGTCCACGGCGATTTTTCCTTGCCTGAGGAGGTTCTGCACGTCTCCCCGGCTCAGGCGATACAGGTGGGCGACGACCGCGTCCAGCCTGGGAGACGTCACCTGAAGCCGCACCTCTCGGGTCTGCCGCAACGCGCCCTCGGGCGGCTCGGACAGGACGCAGTTTGTATCGGAGCGGCCGATGCGCGTGAGTCCTTCGAGCAGGAGGGGGGAGATACTGCGCACGCAGAACAGGTAGGCGGCCTCCTCCCGAATGACGATGTCGCCAATCATCTCCCTTTCCAGGCCCAGCCCCATGACGGTGCCCAAAACGTCCCGGTGGGAGAGAGGAGCGGAGAAGCGGCGATTCTTTGGGGCAACCCTGAGACAGTCGATCGGAAACTCTTCCGCGGACGGTATTTGGCGTCCGACGCCCAGGATGCGGCGCTCGCAGTCCTCGGCGCCACCGAACAGCAGATATTCAGCGCTGGCCTTCCGGGCGGCAATCTCCGCCTCCTTTTGAGCGCTCAGGTCCAGGAAGCGGCTGAACTGCGGCGTGTCTCGCTTGGTTGCCCGCTCGCAGAGCTCATCGAGGCGGGGGCGGTTCTTTTCCATGCTGTCGTTCCTTCTCCACGATCACTTCCGCGGCGTTTTCGGTCATCAGGAAGCGCAGCGCCCGGTTGTATTTTGCCTGCCGCTCCACATCCTTTAAGGTCACCGCGTTCAGGCGGGAGAGGTTGCTGTTGTCGATCAGGTCGCTGATCTTGACCAGTCTGGCGACCGGGTGCTCCTTGACCCGGATCAGGTATTGGTTCCATTCCTCCAGGGGACGGCGGCTCACGGCGTCGAGCGCCGCCGCCGTCTCCGGCCCGAACTGGGCCTCGGCCTGGGCCAGGGTGTATCCGGTGTCCTCGACGGTGTCGTGAAGCCAGCCGACAACCTGCTCCTCCGGGGAGCGGAGCCGCGCGGCCACCCGCTCGGGGTGCCGGATATAGGGCTGCCCGGCCTTGTCCGTCTGACCTTCATGCCTGGCCGTCGCTACCTCTCTGGCAGCGTCAACATCAGTGCTGTACGCCATGAGCGTCACCTCCGTGAATGATGGTTTGGAGGATGATTATAGCATATTTGGGCGCTGTTTTATACTGTTTTAGAAGGAGAACAGTATTAAAGATTTTCGGGAAGCCAGACCTTTTTATTGGCCATTACGCACAACACGATCCAGGCGGCGACAGCTTCCAGGATGATAACTCCGGTTGCGCCCAGCAACACCGCCGTCCCGCCCAGGCGCCAAAGCTTAAATACCACGAATACGCAGACGGCCAGGAAAATCACCCACAGGATCATTCCGAAGAAGGAATTGAAGTTCTTCTTGATGGCCTGGGATTCGTTCATCCATTTGAGCACAGGTTTGGCGGCGTCCACGCACATGCATACCGTGGAGGCGGTGAAGCCCAGCACGGTGGATAGGACGAACGCGGCGACGACGGGCAGGACCGGCAGCCGGAACAATACCAGGCAGACCAGCGCGATCATCCCGGTGCACATCAGGTTGATCTCCAGCCCGACCATGAGCTTAGCAATGAAGCGCTTTTTTTGCGGCACCGGAAGGGAGAGGGAGAAGGGATAGCGCCCGCCTTCGCGGGAAAAAGCGGTCGCGACGGCCGGGTTGACCATGTTGCCCATGGAGAGGGTGGCGGCCAGGATCACGATGACATATCCGGGCTCGGCCTCCGAGATCGTTTCATTCAGCAGCTCCGCCACGCGGGACAGGCCGACGCTGGCCGTGCCCGCCAGGACGCCGATGGTGATCATGACCGGGAACATGAATACACCGGCAAGCCCGTTATAAGCCCAGGAGGGGGTGCGGAGCAGCTCGCGCCATTCCAGGCGGCGCAGCGCCATGAGCTGGGAGCTTGATTTCCAGACAGGCATTGCTTTTTTGACCTTACGGGCGGAGGTGTGCTCGCTTTGGCTCAGCGCGGCGGACAGGTAGCCCGGCCCGACCGAAAGCAGCACGGCGGCGATCGAGGCGACGGAAACGCCCAGGAACAGCAGAAGCTGCGGCCAGCTGTCCATGAAGCCGTGGGCGGCCCAGCGGGCAGGCGGGAAGAGGCTCAGCAGATCATTCATCAGCCGCTGGTTGTTGAGCAGCAGGGAGATCAGATACATGGTCGAACTCTGCTCGCTCATATTGCGGCTGTTCATCAGGGAGACAGCCGCCGAATATGCCACGGCCAAGATGAGGCTCAGGATCATGGTGACGGTTTCGCGGTGCCGGGCAAAGGCGCTCACCCGCATCAACAGCGCGCTGAGCAGGGAGACGATCGCCAGCGGGATCAGCGGCAGCAGGAAAAGGATCAATATTCCGCGCACGATCAGCGCGCCCAAATCGGGCTGATCCCGCATATACAGGATAAAGGCGGGAACGACCAGCGGCAGGTTGAGCGCAAGCTCGCCCAAGTACAGGTTGGTCAATCGGGCGGCGAACACCTGGCGGGACGTCAGGGGAAGCACGGCCAGCCAGGGGGCGTCCTTTCCCTGATAGAGCTCCGAGATCCCCTGGAACAGGCCCATGATCAGCGTGCCCGCCGTGGCGAACAGCACGGCGAGCGCCGGCAAAAGAACGCGCTGCCTCATGCTGTCCAGGACCTCGGACAGCTTATACTCCACGTAGACCACGGAGGCCAATGCGCCCAGGATCAGCAGGCCGAAAAGGATCGTCTTTGCGATGCCGCCGATTTTCGCTTTCCGATTCCGGTAGCTGCCGGTAAAGGGATTCATGCTCGACAGCGTGTTCCTGACCATCAGCCGGGTCAGGATCAGGTAATTCTTCACTTTTCCTCCTCCTTGGCGGCGGTCATTTCGAGGAACACCTGCTCCAGGCTTTCGTCGCCCGCGTTGCTGCGCAGCTCTTGCGGAGTGCCCTCCAGGAGCAGCTTGCCGCGCTGGATGATGCCGACGCGGTCGCAAAGCTTTTCCGCCACCTCGAGCACATGGGTGGAGAAAAACACCGTTGCGCCCTCATTCGCGTGGGCGCGCATTTCTTCCTTCAGCAGGAAGGCGGCCTGGGGATCGAGGCCCACCATGGGCTCATCCAGCACCCAAACGGGCGGCTCGTGGATCAGCGCGCCGATCACGGCGATCTTTTGCTTCATGCCGCGGGAATAGCTTTGGATGCGCTGCCCCGCGGCCTCGGTCAGCTCGAAACGCTCCAGATATTTTTCGGCCCGCGCTTTGCGATCCTCCTTGAAACGGCGTAGATATCCGCCATGAAGTTCAGATATTCATAGCCGGTCAGCCGCTCATACATGTCCTGGCTGTCGGGCACAAAGCCGATCATTTTTTTGGCGCCGACCGGGTCCTCGGCCACGTCGATCCCGCAAACCCGCACGTGGCCCTCGGTCGCCTTGAGCGCGCCGGTCAGCAGGCGGATGGCGGTCGTCTTGCCCGCCCCGTTGGGGCCGAGAAAGCCGTATACGCACCCCTTTGGCACGGTCAGGGTCAGATGATCCAGCGCGGCGCGGTCGCTCTTGCCGTAAACCTTGGTCGCTTCCGTAAATTCGATCATAACGCTCTCCTTCTTATACATGTACACGTTGAGGATACGACACCACTCAAAGTGATATCATAATGATATCATATCATGCATGTAACAAAAAATCAACATCAAAATTTGTATACACAAAAGCTGCTCTATGCAGAAAATCGAATCAGCTTATCGGATAACCGAATGAGCGGATAGCCGTTGGATATGATAGAATACTTTTGCAAACATTCCACAAACAGCTGCGAAGGCAGCGGGATTTTGAAAGGAGAAGGGTATGTTCAAGCGTGTATTTTCCGTGATACTGGCGCTGGTATGCTCCATGGGAGCGCTGGCGTTGGCCGAAACCTATCAGCCGGGCGAATACTCGGCGACCGTCTTTGGCATGATGGGGGATGTGACCGTCACGATGACCTTTGACGCGGAGGCGATTACCAATGTGACCGTGGTGGGCGACGCTGAGACTCCGGGTATCGGCACGCTGGCCATCGAGCAGCTGCCGGACGCGATCCTGGCGGCGCAGAGCGCCGAGGTGGATGCGGTGACCGGCGCGACCGTGACCAGTAACGCGATCAAAGAGGCCGTCTTGAGCTGCATCGCGCAGGCTAAGGGCGAGGAAGCGGCGGCGGGCGCTCCGGACGAGATCGTCACCGAGGCGGACGTGATCGTCGTCGGCGCGGGCGCAGCCGGCCTTTCCGCGGCCTGGTCCGCAGCGAACGCCGGCGCGAGCGTCATCGTGCTCGAGGCCAATGGCCGCACCGGCGGCTCCGCCATTCTGTCCGGCGGCAACCTGAACGGCTTTGATGAGGAGGTTCGTCAGGCCCTGGGCCGCAACGACAAGGATATGGAAGCCTACCTGGCGATGACTGAGGCGGATTTCCCGGCCGAATACGCGCAGGATCTGGCGGAGGTCCAGGAGGCGGCCAGGGCTTATCTGGCCGATTCCTCTGTGACCGCCGCCTATGACAGCGTGGCACGCGTGATGCTCGACCACTGGAACAAGGGCAAGGGCCAGGACCTGGACGGCGTCTGGGCGACCATCAATTATGATTACGTCCGTAAGGCCGTGGAGGCCAATGAGGATATTTATCAGTGGCTGCTTGCCGGCGGCATTACCTTTAAGGCGCCCACGACCAAGCACTATGTAACGCCCAACAATAAGGGCGCGGAGCTGATCGAGGTGCTGCAGAAGCTGGCGGAGGACGCCGGAGCGAAGATCGTGTACAATACCCGCGGCGTGGCGCTGACGGTCGACGAGGCCGGCAAGGTCAACGGCGTGGAGGCGGAAACGGCGGAAGGCAAAGTGACCTATACCGCCAAGGGCGGCGTCGTGCTGGCGACCGGCAGCTTCGCTTCCAATCCGGAGATGGTGGTCAAATATCAGAACGTGGGCCGCGGAATTTCCGTGAACACCGGCTCCTCCAACCCGCCCACCAACATCGGCGACGGCATCGTGATGGCCGAAGCGGTTGGCGCGAAGCTGTATGACATGCAGTTCGTTGGTTATATCTGGCGCGGCTATAAGTCCCTGGGTACCACTGCCGAGGCGGGCGTGCTGGGCGGCGCAAAGCAGCTGGCCGTCAACGCCGAGGGCGTGCGCTTTACGAATGACACCGCCGCCAACCTGCAGGCTGCTGCCATCCACCAGACGGACGCTGTGGTCAACATGGTCGGCGATCGGGCGATGTATGAAGCCCTCGAGGCCAACACCGCCGGCCTTACGGCCGATCTGGAAGCCCGCGGGCTCCTCTTTACTGGGGATACGCTGGAGGAAGCGGCCCAAAAGGCTGGCCTGGACGGGGAAACGCTGGCGGCGACCGTTGCGGCCTTCAACGATATGGTGGATGCCGGGGCCGATCCTGACTTTGGCCGGACCTCCTTCAATGGCAAGGTCGTCGAAGCGCCCTTTGTGATCGCCAAGTGCCAGGCTGTCAATCACCTGACCTACGGCGGCGTCGATACCGACCTGGAGACCCGGGTGCTGCGCGAGGACGGCAGCGTCATCGACGGCCTTTATGCCGCGGGCGACGTGGTCGCGGGCTTTGAGGGCTACGCCCATCAGACCGGCGAGTGCCTGACCATCGCCATGTACTATGGCCGCCTGGCCGGCGAGAACGCGGCCAAATAAAAGCTAAATATAAACCTTTTTCCGGGGCGCGGAGCGATCCGCGTCCCTCATTTATATACCGGAAAGTTCTTTTCGATATTCGGACGGCGTGGTTTTCGTGACGGAACGAAATGCCCGGATAAAGGTCGACATGGAGCCGAAGCCGACCTGGAAGCAGACCTGCTTGAGGGGTACGCCAGCCCGGATGAGCCTTTGGCTTTCCAGCACCCTGAGCTGCGCGATATAATCGGCGACCGTAGTATTCAGATACCTGCGAAACAGCCGGGACAGGTATTCGCGGCTGTAATAAAAGCGTTCCGCCAGCGCCTCAACGCTTTGCAGTTCCTGATAGTGAGCGTCGATGTAGGCCTGCAGCTCCCTCATCCGGGGCGGAAGGGGAGCGGAAGGACGATCTGCGCCGGGCGCGGCTTTGCCGATCAGGTAAAAGGCTTCGATCGTCAGCGCTTTGGAAAGCGCCTGTTCTATGGGGTCTGGGTTGGACAGGGCCTGCCCGAGCTTTCGCAGCAGGGTTAGCAGACGCTCGCTCTCCATCGGGCCCAAGACGCGAATGAAGCGGGATTCCCCGTCATCCGGCCCGGCGGGCAGCAGCGCGCTGCAGCCAAGGGGATCCAGGGCGTCCGGATAGAAGTAGAATACATGGCGGATGTAACGCGTTTCTCCGCCGTCGATGACGGACATATGGAGCGTCTGCGGCGGAATGAGGATGATGTCGCCTGCTTGGGGCTTGATTGAGGCGCTGCCGCAGAGATAGTGAATGTTGCCCGCTTCCACAATGACGAGCTCGAAATAGTCGTGATAATGCAGGCTGGAGGGAAAGGTCTGCCGGTCGTAGCGTGTATCCCGAAATGAATAATAGAGGGAATCATTCAGGAAATGCTCCCGCCACGCTTTCGTTTCGCGCAGCGCGCTGTCCGGGTCATTCAGGTAATGCGTGAGCAGCTTCATACGAAGACCTCCAACGAGAAAGATCACAAATTAAAAGGAATATATCACAATAGAGCAAGAAATTGCAAATAAGGAATGATAAGATATTTTTCAGATCGGACGATCAATAACCTTTTTTATGGAAGGGGACGCCGATATGAGATACAGGACGATCTTTTTCGACGTGGATTATTGCCTGCTGGATACGCCAAAATCAGAGCGGGAGATCATCCGCAGGCTGTATGCCCGCCAGGGCCAAGCGGTCGGCGATGAGGTGGGGGACCGTTACCGGGAGATCAATCGGGAGCTTTGGGTATACCTGGATCGCGGGGAAATCACGCGCGAACGGCTGTATGTGATGCGCTTTGAACGCCTCTTTTCGATCTATCCTTTCTTTCAACCGGCGGAGGAGGTCGCGCCCTGGTTCCTGGCGCAGCTGGCGCAGGCGCACGATCCGCAGGAGGGCGCGGAGCATCTGCTCAGGCGGCTTCATGCCGCCGGCGCGCGCGTGTTTACCGCCTCCAACGGCATTGGAGCGGTCATGAACGGCCGGGTGGAGGCGGCGGGGCTTTCTATTTATTTAAGCGGGCGCTTTGCGGCCGACGACGTCGGCGCGATGAAGCCGAGCCGGGATTACTTTGACACGATCTTCCAAAGAAGCGGGGAGACGAACCTGAAGCGGACGGTGATGATCGGCGATAACCCGGTGACGGATGTGAACGGCGCGGTCGATTACGGCATGACCGGCATCCTGTTCGGGGCGCGCTGGCAGGAAAAAAGCAAGGCGGCTCATGTGGCCCGCACCATGAAAGAACTGGAAGACATCCTGTTTGCGGATGAAACGGAGGATTGAACGATGCTGAACACAAAGCGGCATGACGTGGATATTTGCGTGATCGGCGGCGGGATCGGCGGGATGTTCACCGCCGTGGCTGCCGCGCGGCATGGGGCCAAAGTCGCCCTGATGCACGACCGGCCGGTGCTGGGGGGCAACGCCAGCAGCGAGATCCTCATGTGGATTTCCGGGGCGGGTACGCGCGTTAGGGACCTGCAGGAAACCGGACTGATGGAAGAACTGCTGCTGAACAACATGTATCATAATCCCAAACGCAATTTTACCGTCTGGGACACGCTGCTCTACGAAATGGTGCGTTTTGAGAAGAATATCGATCTGATGCTGAA
Organism: Clostridia bacterium; assembly: GCA_017469085.1. Classification (GTDB taxonomy): domain Bacteria; phylum Bacillota; class Clostridia; order Christensenellales; family Aristaeellaceae; genus UBA4246. The sequence goes on along the minus strand of JAFUHB010000050.1, from coordinate 7,016 downwards.
CTGCGCCTGCTGCCAGGCGGAGGCAAAGGACGGCCATATTGAGAGCGTGCGCGGCTTTCAGCTGACGACCTATACCTGGCATGAGGTGCGGGCCAAGATATTCGTCGATTGCTCGGGCGACAGCATCCTGGCCCCGCTCACGGGGGCCGAGTTTCGGGTGGGCCGGGAAGCAAAAGCGGAATTTGGCGAGGAATTCGGCCTGGATGAGGCGGACCGGCATACGATGGGCATGAGCATCATGCTGCAATGCCGCGAGACGGATCATCCGGTCCCTTATACGCCGCCCGCCTGGGCGTACATATACCCGGATGACGCGGCGATGCATCATAAGCCCCACGACCTTTACGCCATCAATACCAATTTTTATTGGATCGAGCTGGGAGGCATGCAGAACAGCATCGACGATACCGAGGAGATTCGGGACGAGCTGCTGAAAATCGCCTTCGGCGTGTGGGACCATATCAAAAACCACGGCGATCACGGCGCGGACAATTGGGAGCTGGAATGGGTGTCCTTCCTGCCGGGCAAACGCGAAAGCCGCCGCTACGTGGGGGATTATACGCTGACTCAACAGGACGTGGAGCAATGCCCGTCCTTCCCGGACATTGTCGCTTACGGCGGCTGGCAGATCGACAATCATCTCCCCGGCGGCTTTTATATGGACGCCCAGGGCGGGGCGCACCTGCAAAAGCGCCGCCTGTCAGAACCCTATGGCATCCCGCTGCGCTGCCTGTATTCAAAAAACATTGATAATCTGATGTTCGCGGGCCGCAATATCAGCGCTTCGCACATCGCGTTCAGCTCTACGCGCGTGATGGGCACGATCGGCGTGATTGGCCAGGCCGTGGGCACGGCGGCAGCGATCGCAGCGCGGGACGGCCTGACGCCCCGGCAGGCCTGCCAAGAACGGATCGAAGAAATCCAGGACGCGCTCATGCAGGACGACTGCTTCCTGCCCGGACTCAGGCGGCGGATCAGCCCCCTTTCGCAAATGGCGAGGCTGACCGCTGAATACGGCGACTGCTCCGCGCTGATCAACGGGATCGATCGTCGGATCTGGGGGATGGATAACGGATACTTTGGAAAGACCAACAAGGCGATCACCTATACCTTTGACCGCCCTGTCCGGGTACATGGCTTCCGCTTGGTGCTGGACAGCGACCTGAACCGGGACTTTGTGGAGGGTAATCCGGATGGGCTGAATACCTCGTCGGTGCTCTTTTTCCCATACAGCCACAATCAAACGACTTTTGGCTTCCCGCGCTGCTTGGTGAAGCGCTACCGCGTGGAGGCGCAGGGGGAGAATGGGGAATGGAAAACCGTTTTTGAGGAGACGGACAACCATCAGCGCCTGATCCGGCAGCCCCTGGATGTGGTCGCAAGGGCCGTTCGGCTGATCCCCTTAAGCACCTATTTCAGCGAAACAAAGACGGAGGATTACGGCAGCTCCGTCGCTCATATCTTTAATTTTGAGGTTTACTGATATAAAGGCACCACCGCACAATACGGTGGCACACCTGGCACATGTCTTTTCCGTTCTGATTTTGCTTCATTTCGGTCAACGTAGCTCTGCTACGCCTCCCTTCATTCAGCTTCATCAGACCAAAAAATCCATGCGCCATCTGACCGCCTTAATTGTGCGGTGTTGCCTTAGCTGTTCTTCAGAACGCCCCTTGCTGAAACGGCCGGGATTTGATATGATCATTTCAGAGTGATACGCCGTTTTGGGGGTGCAGCATGGATTTTCGGAAAATCAGGAGCTTCCTGGCGGTCGCGGAGGGCTTGAGCTATTCCCGCGCCGCCCGGGAGCTTTATGTGTCTCAATCCTCGGTGACGCAGCATATCAAGGCGCTGGAGGAGGAATTGGGCTTTCCGCTGCTGGACAGGAGCCGGGTCAGCGTGGCGCTGACGCGGGAGGGAGAGATCATGCTTCGCACCTTCCGCACGATGCTGGCCCAATATGAGACGGGCCTTGGCGAGGCGCGCAAGGCGCAATTGGGCAGGGAAGCGCTGACGGTCGCCTGGCCCTGCTCGCCCTATTGGATGAATATGCCCGAGCTGATCCGGCGCATCCGGCAGAAATATCAGGTGACCGTGCGCACCAAGGTCAGCAAATCCAATGAGATGCTGCGCGAATTCCGTCGAGGGGACGTAGATCTGATCTTCTGCAACCAGGGACGGCTTGTCCCTGAGGAGAGCGTTTTGATCACGCCGCTTTTTCATGTCGGATTCCATGTGATCCTGCGTCCGGAGCGCCCGTTAAGTAGCGCGAAAGCGATCCGACCTGACGAGCTGATTGATGAGGACGTATTTTGCGCGGAGGGCTCGCCGGGAGACAGCTGTCTGGCGAGACTGAACGACGCGATCCGCGCCTGCGGCATTGACGCTTCCCGGCTGATCACCGTTCCGCACCGCGAGGATGTGCTTTCGGCGGTCGCGACCGGCCAGGGCGTCGGGCTGGCCCCAGCTGATCTGCCTTTCGGCGAGGAGGGAGGGCTGAAAACCGTGCCCTTCGACGCGCCTGAAGTTTATATCCCCTATGCCTGCGCGGTGCGCGCCCAGGCGCCAGCCCCGATCCCCGCGCTTCCGGGGGAAGCGGTGCGGTTTTTCGGGAAATCAGCGTAAGACGCCACTAAATTCTTCTCTTGTGCTTTGCAGGCGAAAATGATACAATGAACTGGAAATTCAAAAGGAATCCTGAGGGGGATACGAACGTGCTGGTATGCAAATTTGGCGGCAGCTCGCTGGCGGATGCCGAACAGTTTCAGAAGGTCAAGGACATTGTGCTGGCCGATAAAAACAGGCGCTATGTAGTGCCCAGCGCGCCGGGTAAGCGAGGCGATGGCGACGAAAAGGTGACCGACCTGCTGTACGAGGCCGCGGCGGCCCGGCAATTGGGGCGGCCCTTCCTGCATATCCTGGAGCGGATCCGCTACCGCTATGAAAAGATCGTGGTGGATCTTGGCATCGATATCCCATTGGAGCAGGAATTCACCAAGATCGCCTCCACCATGATGAGCGGGGTGTCCCGTGATTATGTGGCCAGCCGCGGCGAGTATCTGAACGGCCTGCTGCTGGCCGAGTACCTTGGCTTCCCCTTTGTGGACGCCGACAAGGTGGTGCGGTTTGACAAAAACGGCCTTCTGGACGAGGAAGAGACCAACAGCCTGATCGCGGATACGCTTGCCGAGCTGCCCAACGCCGTGATCCCCGGCTTCTACGGAGCGGACGAGGAGGGCAATATCCACACCTTTTCCCGCGGCGGCAGCGATATTACCGGCGCGCTGGTGGCACGGGCCGTCAACGCCGACGTCTATGAAAACTGGACGGACGTCACGGGCTTCCGCATGGCGGACCCGCGCATCGTGCCGGACGCGCAGTATATTTCCAGCCTGACCTACCGCGAACTGCGCGAGCTGTCCTATATGGGCGCGAGCGTGCTGCACGAGGAGGCCATCTTCCCGGTGCGCAAGGCGGGCATCCCCACCAATATCCGCAATACCAATGATCCCAAGCACCCCGGCACCATGATCCGCCATACGGCGGGCAGCGGGGACGCCGAGCATGTGATCACCGGGATCGCGGGGCACAAGGGCTTTTCGATCCTGACCATCGAAAAGGATCTGATGAACGCCGAGCCTGGCTTTGGGCGGCGGGTGCTTCAGGCGGTCGAGGAGTGCGGGATCAACTTTGAGCACCTGCCGACCGGCATCGATACCATGTGTGTGGTCATTTCGGATCAGGAGCTGCGGCCTCACCGGGAGCAGCTGGTGCAGCGCATCGTGGAGCTCACCCAGCCCGACAGCGTAACCATTCATGACCACATCGCCCTGATCGCCACCGTGGGCCGGGGCATGGTGCGCAACTACGGTACGGCGGCCCGGCTGTTCACGGCCATTTCGTCCCAGGGGATTTCGATCCGGATCATTGACCAGGGCAGCAGCGAGCTGAACATCATCGTCGGCGTCGATGAGGACGATTTTGATAACGCCGTTCGCGCGATCTACGATACCTTTGTCAGGGTTTGACCCTGTATCTGCGGGGAAACGGTCGGTTTTCCCGCGTTAATATTTGAGGGGAACAGGAAGATGAAAACATTCGTAAAGGTCCTGACGCTGGCGCTGGTGTTGACGCTGCTTGCCGGGACAAGCCTTGCCGATTCTGCTACGCTCACGCCGTTTGACCCGCTGCCCGCGCTGTCCTCGCAGGGCTACGCGATTTCCGTTTCTCCTGACGGGCGCACGATGCTGGTGACCGGGACCAGTTTGCAGGGGATCGCCCTGGTCCGGGACGGCAGCGTCATCCCGATCACGGTCAAGGCGGGTGAAAAACATCAGACGCAGCTGGAACGGTATTTGTCCGCCTCCTATCCCTCCATGATCGGAAATGTGGCCTGGTCGCCGGACGGCAAGTGGCTATCGCTGGTCAACTATCAGAACCTTGCGAGGACGCAGGGCGCTCAGCTGCCGTTGATCAATGCGGAAACGGGCGAAATGACGGCGGTTACGGATTTTGCCGAGACGTTTTCCTTCAAGGAAAGCTCGGCCGACAATCCCTTCGGCATTCCGGTGCTTGCCACCTTTTCCGCAGACGGCCAATATCTTTATTACGCGACCTATGTCCGGGACGAGAGCGGCAAAATGTACCAGCTCCGCCGGTATGATTTGAAGACCGGCAATACCGAGGGCTGTTTCCGAGGGGAGGATTCCGAAGGCGGATTCTACTATCCCGGCCTGTTCGAGGCTCGGGACGGCAGCATCCTGGCCGCAATGAATCAGCGCTCCTATAACGTGCCCTGGGGTATTAACCGCTATCAGAAAGCCTCCGGCTTCCTGATGAATCTTTGGATCAACCGAATGATCCCCTTTGAGGAGCTGGCTCGCATCATTCCAACAGCTCTTTATTACAGCTCTGCCTCCAATTTGGCGGTGGTCCAGATAGGCATGAGCGCTCAGTCGGGCGAATCCGCGCTCAAGATATTTGACGTAGACGCCCCGGAGGGCTTGAATGAGTCCCTGTATTTGACTGTGGACGGCGAGCCGCGGTTGGAGACAATCGCGGACGGCGAGCTGTACGGCCTGTTTGAACGGAACGTGCATCGCGCTGAGGGTGAGCCCGCGCTTTTTACCGCTTTCTCCCTGCTGGGGATCTCGCCGGACGGGGAATACGCGCTGCTGCGCTATTCCGCCAAGGAGCTTGCGCTGATGTCGCTGCGCACGAAGCAATTGACGCCCCTCGGCGAGCTGGGCGACCAGCCCATCTATTCGCTGCTCAGCTGGCTGGCGGACGGAACGCTGTTGTTCCAGCAATTGGACAGAACGACAGTGTTCTATCGGCTGACAGTTTCCGAAGCGGCGCCCGTTCAGGCGACGGTAGAACAGCCGGCTGCTGCGCAGACAGCGGCCGACGACGCCTGGATCTGCCCCGCCTGCGGCGAGGAACGCACGACCAACTTCTGCCCGGCGGACGGCACGGCCCGCCCTCAGGCCTGGACCTGCCCGGACTGCGGCTTTGAAAACGAAGCAAGCTACAAATTCTGTGTGAACTGCGGGCATAAGAAATAATTCTGTTATTACGTAAACAGCGTCGGTGGAGAAGCCCGCCGGCGCTGTTTTGATCACGCTTTTTCTTCCTTGAGGGCCAGACGCAGATGGCGGGGGCTCATGCCGGTATTGAGTTTTACGAAGCGGTTGAAATAGGATCGGGAGGAGAAGCCGGCTTCCCGGCAGATGTCGTCCAGGGAGCGGCTGTCGTCCAGCAGCTCCCGGCGGATCAAGCGCAGGCGCTCGTCAGCCACATATTTGCCGATCGTGACGCCGGCGGATTGTTTGAACAGCCGGGCCAGATAATCCTCGTTGTAATCGGCGGCCTTCGCCAGCGCGCCGATGGACAGGTCCTCGGCCAAATGCTCCTGGACGTAGCGCCGGACGAACTGCACGGTGTAGTCGCCGCTTGGCGCCGATGGGGGAGAGGGAGCTTCCCGGCGGGGCGAGCGGCTCTCGATATTATCCAACACCCAGCGCAGGGTCGACAGAATCTTTTCGTCGTCCTCGTTTTTTAACAGATACCCGGCTACATTCAGCTGCACGGCGGAGTAAACGGATTGAAAGTCGGAATAACCTGTCAGCACGACGGTCTGACATTCGGGCTGGAGACGCGCTACTTCTTCCAGCAGCTCCAAGCCGCTCATGCCCGGCATTCGCATATCGGTGATCAGCAGGTCAAGCCGGTTTTCCCGCGCGATGGCCAGCGCCTCCGCGCCGGAGTAGGCGGCGTATACCTGACAGTCGATCTCCGCCCGTTCCTTTAGGAGGAAGGCAAGCGTTTCCACGACGTGCGCTTCATCGTCCACGATCAAAATATGAAAGATCATCCGTTACCCCTCCTGTACCTGTTCGCCGCGTGATTTGGGAATGGTCAGGACGGCGGCGCAGCCGCCCAGCCCGCTCCGTTCAAAATGGAGTCCGCCGGCCTCGCCGTAAAACAGGCGGAGCCGGGAGTGGATGTTGCCGATCGCGTGATTGCCCGCGCCGCCTTCCGCAAGACGGGCGTTCATGGAGGCGATTTCTTTATCGCCGAGGAAGACGTTGCTGTCCTCGATCTGAATCAGGAGAAGCGTTTCGCTTTCCTCAAAGCGAATGCGGATCAGATTTTTTTCCTGCGTCATGCCGTAGTCGATGGCGTTTTCGATCAGCGGCTGGAGGATCAGCGCGGGCACGCGCAGCGCGGCTACGGTGTCGGGCAGCTCGTCCCGCTGAATGGTCAGGCAGGTTGAAAAGCGCATTTCCTGAATGGCGATGTAGCCGGCGGTATTTTCATATTCCTCCTGCAAAAGGAGCTTTTCATGATCCAACCGGGTGAGGAAGCGGAAATAATTGGCCAGGTAAGCGCAGATCTGCTCCGCCTTGTCGATCTCCTCGTCCTGCACGGCATGCCGCAGCATGAAAAAGCTGTTGTACAAAAAATGAGGCTTGATCTGGGATTGCAGCTGGCGCAGCTTGGCATCCTGCAAAAGG
>JAFUHB010000049.1 GCA_017469085.1 Clostridia bacterium | reverse complement strand
GCTGCTCAAGCCGCTTCAAATATCCGGTCGGCGCATCCTTTGCTTCATGCGGGTGTACCCCGCAGGAGGCATACGCCCCATCGTGCGTCTGCGCAAAATTCAGGCTTGATTCGCTTGTCTTAAGATCGCTTGCAACGCAGGTAAGACGCGACACGCCTGCATCCCGTAAACGACGATAGGTCAGCTCCCGATCCTCATCAAATTTGGCGTCGTCCAAATGGCAATGACTGTCGAATAGCTCCATCATAATCTTCTACCACCTATTTACATTAAGAAGGGCGGCCATTGCCGCCCTTCCGCCATTTTCAAATCATTCTCACTCAGTATTCCAGGCACACGATCACGCCGCCCATGTTGTCGATTGAAGCGGTCGCCTGAGCGCCGCGCGGCACATCCACCGTGGCGTCCGATCCGTTATCCTGAATGCGGTAAATCTCATACTTCAAGCTGCCGTCCTGATAAACCGCAATATGCGGATGGGCCTGCATGTATTCGATGAATTCCTCGAGGCAGTAATCCAGCGTATGCATGACTGCCGCGGCCGGCTTGCCCACATAACGGTACATCATCATCTTGAGGCTCATACCGGTTTTCCAGGATTTATCCGTCGTACTGGCCAAGGGATAACCGCTCACCGGGAAGCGGAACACAAAGCCGTATTCCCACGCGTGCGCCTCCAGCCAGGCAAGATGCTCGGTGGACGCAAAGGCAGCCCCGTTAAAATCGGCATCGCCGCGCTTGTACCGCCGGATCCGGAAGGAAAGGCCGGTCTGATATTCGCTCGTGCCGGGCACGCTGACGTTTTCGCGTGCCTTTTCGATCAGTACCTCACCGGTATAGCGGTCCTCCCATTTCGCCTGCTCCTTTAAGAAGCTCTCCGTCTGCGACTCATTGGTACGGAAGCCCTCGTCGATCAGGTAATTCTCCAATCCGTCCGCACTCGCCGCCCTGAGCATCTCGGCCAGGGCGCTGTAAGTCGAACGCTGCACCATGACATTATAATTCGCCACCTGGATCGGGAACCCGTCCGATGAGGATTGGGAGCCGATGGAAACCAGCTCGTCTCCATTGGCGAACCGCTCGTCTGTAAAATCGCTCGGAAGATAATGCCAGCGATTGACCAGCATTAACCCCGCCGTTTCCATTTCCTCATGCGTAAAGGACTCCGTCCCAGCCGCATTGACGGCAAAATCGCTGATATCCACCACGTCCCAACCGTTGGGATTGGGCGCGGGCCAGCGTTCGTCCTGGACGTCGGTCGGTTGGCTCGCCTGTTCGGCCAGCCATTGATTGTGCTGCTCGATCAGGTTTTCATTTTGTTGCTGACGCTGCGCCTCGATTTCAGCCAACTGGCTGTCAACCGTGTTGCGCGTATAGAAAAAACCGATCGCCGCGATCGCCGTAAATACCAGCAGCACGGCCAGCACACGTTTTAAGATCGTATAGGCATCCGTCTTCTCGTTCTTTGCCATAACAGGGTCGCTCTCCCTTCTATTTGAGCGCATTGTTGACGCATAAAAGCGCACACAGAATCCTACCTATGTAATATAACAAACTCCCTTCAAAATGTCAAATCACTTTTGTAACAATTTTGAAAAAAATCGCAAATCTTTCGTCATGTTTTAGGAGGTTCATCAGTCCTGATCCTGCAAGCCCCAATTGCTTAATTTGACTTTTTCCAGGGAATGCTATAAAATAAAATCAGCAAAATCGTAGGGGGAATACCGTCCCGAAGATTTCTAAGAATCAAAAGACGGGAGGATAAAACCATGAAAAGAGTCGTCACGATCAGCCGGGAATTTGGCGCGGGCGGACACAGCCTCGGGAAGATGGTCGCCGAGCAGTTGGGCATCGCTTTTTACGACCAGCAGATCATTGAGCGGGCGGTAGCGGAAACCGGCTTCTCGCCGGAATTTGTCAAAGAAGCGGGAGAATATGCTTCAACCACCCATAGCTTTCTGTTCAATTTGGCGCTGTCCCATTCGGTCAGCGCAGCGGCAGGCGATCTGTCCAACTACGATAAAATTTATATCGTGCAGGCCCGCATCATCCGCGAGCTGGCCGATAAGGCGCCCTGCGTGATCGTTGGCCGCTGCGCCGATTATGTCCTGCGCGACAGGGAGGATTGCTTCAACGTATTTGTCCACGCGGATCGGGAGACGAGAGCCCGCAGAGTGCTGGAGGTATACGGCGAGATCGAAGGAAAATCGATCGAAGAGCGCCTGGATGAAAAGGATAAAAAGCGTCGGCTGTATTATAAGCATTATACCGACCGGGATTGGGGTATCCTGCAAAACTATCATCTGACGGTCAACACCGGCGTCATTCCGACCGAGCTGGCCGCCAAGTGGATTTGCGAGGCAGTCAAATAAACCGTGATTTCCTTTCGCAGGTCGATAAAACAGCATACGGAAGAGCTCTGCGCCACAGCGGCGATGCTGCTCGTCATGACGGTATGCGCCGCATGGACCGGGCAATGGTTTTTCAAAGAAAACCCGTATTGTTCTTATTCCCTGCAGGCCAACGCCTGGCTGCATGGACAGCTTGACCTTGGGCAGGACTACCCATGGCTGGAGCTGGCCATCTATGAGGGAAAATACTACGTCAGCTTTCCCCCGTTTCCTTCTTATGTGCTTCTCCCCTTCGCCTTGCTGTTCGGCACGAATACGCCGGACGGTTGGATCGCCTGGTGCGTGACGCTGATTGGGGTATGGTACGCCGTCAAGCTGTGCAAGCGCATATCCGGCAAACCGGGCCGCGCTCTTTTTTGGACGCTGTTCATGTATCTTGGGAGCGGCTACCTATTTATCAGCCTGAACGGATATGTCTGGTTCATCGCGCAGACGATGTGCTTTACCCTGTCAATCCTTGCGTTATATTGCGCAGATCGCGGCAGGTGCGGGACCGCTCTGTCTTTTTGGGCATGCGCGGTCGGATGCCGGCCGATGACCGCGCTGTATCTTCCGATCCTGCTCCTCACGTTATGGAGGCGCTATCGGGAGTCCGACCCCCGAGGGACGCTTCTTTCCTTCTGCCGAACTCACACCGGCGCCTTAATCGGCCCCTGTCTGATCGGCGGCTCCTACATGCTGCTCAACTGGTTGCGTTTTGGGAATGTCCTGGAGTTCGGTCATAATTATCTGCCGGAATTTACGCGCGTTTCGACAGGCCAGTTTGACTTCAGCTATTTTCTGAATAATCTCCCCCTCCTGTTTCGCCTGCCCCAAATCACCTCGGGGGGCGCCCTTGCCCTCTACACAAGCGAAACCAACCTGTTTGTCTTAGTCGATCCCTTTGCCGCGCTGGCTTTACTCGTCTTGCTGGTAGGGGTATTCCGCCAGCGTCAAGGAAAGCGCCTTTTGCCTGCGCTGACGCTCCTGTTATCCGCCGTCTATGTCGTGATCCTCTGCTGTCATCGGACGCTGGGCGGCTGGCAATTCGGCAATCGTTATTTTAAGGATATCCTGCCTTGGGTCTTTTTTGCCCTTGCCCACACGCTGCCCGATAAGGACCGCTTTGATATCCTATGCGCGCCCTTTTTCCTGTTTGGACTCGCCGTGAATGTTTGCGGAACAATCGCAACCTACAACGGCTGGATATAGGCTATCTGGCCGATCAACATTTTCATCTTGCTGATTGACAGGCACCGGCCTGTCGTATACAATAAAACAGAATACGGTATGTTAAAGGAGGAGCGGCATGGCAGACCATCAGGAAAACCGGGAACGCGACTCCTTTTCCTTTCGTCAGCAGGATTCCGACCCCTTTGATACGCCGTACCCTGACGCCGCGTATCAAAAGGACGCCTCACGTCCTGCTGCTCCTCCGCGTTCACGACCTGTGAAACGGCAAAAACATCCGAGGCTATACCGTCTGATCGTTTTGGCCGAATCGATCATCCTGATCGTGATTGCAGGGTACTGGATATTATTCAGCGCGCAGTATCCCGCCTTTCGCGCCAAGGACGCCGCGCTTCGTTCCTCCTCTTTTTTGCAGGGCATCACGGTAGACGGCCTCAGCATCGGCGGTATGACTTATGAGCAAGCGCTGCGGGTGCTCGAGGGCAGCACCGAGCAAGAGGCTCCCGGGCTGCGGATCCAAATTCATCTGGATGATATGATCTACCTGATCACGGACGACGATATCCCCTATGCGCGCAATCTTGAAAACGTGCTCGATCGCGCCTACGCCGTAGGCAGGCGGGTAACGGGCAATGCCGCGCATACGGACGAAACGCAGTTTGAACGCAGATATCTTTCCCTTCGTCAAACAGCCGAACAGGGGCTTGCCCTGTCCACAAGCCCCGGATACCGCCATCAGGACGTCGTTGTCTTTGTGGACAAGGTCGCTTCGTTGATTGACCGCGACCCTGTCGATTCCGAGTTGATCTCGGTGGATTTTGTCAAACGGGAATTCTTTTTTTCAGACGATGAGTCGGGGCGCAAGCTGGACAAAAGCGCCTTGATCCTCGCCATTGAGACGGCGCTTGACGCGCGGCGCTTTGACGCCGACCTCTATGCGACTGCCTCGACGATCCCGGCTGCCGTCACCAAGGTCAACCTCATGAATCGCTTCGGCAGCCTGACGGTGCGCCATCTGACCGTTTCATCTCCCGCTGGCGACGCCTATGTCCGGCAGATGGTTGAAGCGCTGAACGGCGTCGTGATCCAAAGCGGCAACGCCTTCTCTCTGCTGGATACGCTCAAGGCGCGCTCATGTCCTTTGAACACGGAGGATCGTATCCCCTCCCAGTTGGCCTCCCTGCTTTTCGATACCGCGCTTTCCTCCGGTATGACCCTCATCTCGAGACAGGCCTTCAGCGCAATCGACAGCACAGTACCCCCAGGGTTGGACGCGCGCCTGGACGAAAACACCGACCTGCGCTTTCGGAACGATTTGAACGCGCCCGTCTGCTTCCTGTGCTATTATACGCCCCGCGGCAGCGCGGGCAAAACAGGGGATGTCACCATGGAATTGTTCGGCATCACCAAAGCCCCCGGCGAATCGATCGAGCTGAATGCCGTCCAAACCTCCTCGCTCGCGGCGCCTGCGGAGGATGAATATGTTGAAAATCCGCTTCTTCCCGCCGGAACAAGGCTGATCACACGGGAAGCCTCCGACGGTTCGATCTATACGACGTATCGGGTCTATCTGCAAAACGGCCGGGAATACAGGCGGGAAATCGTATGCACCTCGACCTACCCCGCCCTGCCGCGGCACATCGAATATAATCACTGAACGGAGGAGCATCATGAAAAAAGGCGAGATCAAACGCCAAGCCCTGCTGGCATCAGCGGAAAAGCTGTTCTTCACCAAGGGCTACGGCGCAACCAGCATCAATGATATCCTGGAAACCCTCCATTGCAGCAAGGGCAGCTTCTATCATCACTTTACCAGCAAGCTCGAGGTGCTGACCGCGCTGTGCCGTCAGCACGCGGAGGATGCCTTCGCCCGTTATCGGAACGACAGCCGGGACGAATCTGACGCGCTCAAACGGCTGGATCTGCTCCTGTACCATTCCCTGCCCACCGTGCCGGAAGAAACGGAATTGGCGGCGCTGCTGATGCAGCTGATCTCTTTTCCCGAAGGCGAACAGGTGTTGGACGCGCTGATCGCCGCCCAGGAAAAGACCTTCTTTGGCGAGCTTCGCTTCCTACTGCGCTCTCTCGAGGAAGAACGGCGTGCGTTTCTCCCGATTCCCGGTCTCGTTCGGCTGATCTGGGATACTCATACGGCCTTATATCGCAGGCTACTGCTGATC
>JAFUHB010000048.1 GCA_017469085.1 Clostridia bacterium | reverse complement strand
CGGAATACGGCATCGAGGGCCTGGAGCCCCTGGCCGGCGTCAAGATCGTGGCTCTGCGCAAGGATACCCCCGACGACATCGTCGAATGGATCAAGCAGCAGATCAACAAAACCATCCTCTCCGACGAATATCAGAACTTCCTGGTCACCTCCGGCGCGGGCGCGATGACCGAGATCCCTACCGAAGAAAGCATCACCCAGTGGGTAGCCGACGCCACCCAATCCTGGGACGCTGTGCTGACTCAGGCAGGCCTCAAATAACATTCTTTCGATCGGGTGCCTGCGATATCGTGGGCACCCGATTTATTTGATCCTTATCCTTGAACCGATGGGAGGAAACGCTCATGACCAAGGCCGAATACAAAAAGGCGCGGGAGGAGCTGCTCGTCATGCTCGTCTGCACCGTGCTGGTGGCGCTGCTCTTATTTTATGTGATCCCGGTGCTGATCAAGGTGCCCGCGGCCGCGCGCAAGGACGTGTTCACGCCGCAGACCTTTCCGTACTTTCTGGGGATCGTGATGGCGGTCTGCGTGGTCATCGGGGATATCAAGGCCTCCGTCGCGTTCGTAAAAGCCCGGCGGCAGGCGCAGGCGGACGGAGCGCTGGCCGAGAAGGCTCCCAAAAAGACGAGGCATGAGATCATCGCTTCCCTGATTCCCTGGCTGGTATACGGCCTGGTCGTGCTGTACGGCGTCGGTATCAACCGGATCGGCTTCATTATCCCCACGGTGATCATGATCCCCGCGGTGCTGCTGCTGATCGGCTGCCGGAAATGGCGGTACTACCTGTACGTTTACCTGTTTGCCGCCGCCATGTGGGCGATCTTCAAGTTCGTCCTGCACGTCCAGCTGCCGTAAGAAGGGAGGGAATATCCGATGCTGGGTCAAATCATCGCCGAAGCCTTTACCATCCATAACATCCTGATCATGAACCTGGGGATCGCCCTGGGCGTTATCATCGGCGCTATGCCGGGCCTGAGCCTGACCTTCGCCGTCACCATCGTGCTGACGCTGACCTACGGGATGGACTCCCTTTCGGGCATGTACCTGCTGCTGGGCACTTATGTGGGCGGCATGTACGGCGGCTCCATCACCGCCATCCTGATCAACACCCCCGGCACCTCCAACGCGGCCGCCACTGTGTTCGATGGCTATCCCCTGGCCCAGAAGGGCCGGGCGGGCGACGCTTTAAGGGCTGCCCTCATTTCCTCCACCATCGGCGGCATTTTCAGCGCCTTCGTGCTGATGTTCCTGGCCCCGCAGGTAGCGAAGATCGTCTTGATGATCGGCAGCCCGGAATATTTCGCGCTGTGCGTATTCGGCATGCTGGCCGCCATCAGCACCGCGGGCAAGAATAAGCTCAAGGGACTGATATCCGCCATGCTGGGCCTGCTCATGTCCACCGTCGGTCTGGATCAGATCTACGGCTCCCAGCGCCTGATGTTCGGCAACTACCGGCTGATGGGCGGGCTCAAGGTGTCCACCTGCATGCTGGGCGCTTACGCGCTGACCCAGGTGCTGTTCATGGCCAAAAAGGTGTACAGCGAGCACAAAAGCGGCGTTGCGCAGCCGGTGCCTTACGTCAAATCCACCCTCCGCATCCGCGACCTGCTAAAATATTGGAAAACGCTGCTGCGTTCCTCGGTAATCGGCACCATCATCGGCGCGATCCCCGGCACGGGCGGCGCGACCTCGGCCATGTTCTGCTATAACGAGGCCCGCCGCGCCTCCAAGCACCCGGAGGAATTCGGGCAGGGCGCGCTCGAGGGCGTAGTGGCCGCCGAATGCGGCAACAACGCCGTGACCGGCGCTACGCTGATCCCCATGCTGACCCTGGGCATCCCCGGCGACAGCCTGACCGCCATCATGCTGGGCGCGCTGACCATGCAGGGCATCACCCCAGGCTCCCAGCTTTTCAACGGCGAAAATATCTGGGTGTATGCCATCATGGGCGGCATGCTGATCATCAACCTGTTCATGCTCTTACAGGGCCTGCTGTTTTCCCGCGGCTTTGCCAACATCAGCCGCGTGCCCACCGTGATCATGGTGCCGTGCATCATCGCCGTATGCTGCATGGGCGGCTTTGCCATCGGCAACACCACGTTCGAGGTCAGCCTGCTGATTGCCTTCGGCCTGATCGGGTATCTGATGCGGCGCTTCAACTTCCCCATTCCCCCGCTCACGATCGGCCTGGTGCTGGGCAGCCTATTTGAGACCAACCTGCGCCGCTCCCTGGTGCTGAGCGACGGAAGCTTCGCGATCTTCTTCACCCGGCCGGGCAGCCTGATCATCCTGATCGTGGCCGTGCTGTTCGCCTTCCTGCCTGAAATTAAGCAGCTGATCGCCTGGATTCGCAAAAAGAGCGCCAGGCGGGCATCGTAAAGGAAAGAGGGTGACCCTGGCATGATGTCCCTTTGCGATCTTCATGCTCACACCACCGCCTCGGACGGCTCCTATACCCCGGAGGAATTGGTCCGCTACGCCAAGGAAAAGGGGCTGGGGGCAGTCGCCGTCACCGATCACGACACGATCGACGGACTGGAGCGCGCCGTGCGCGAGGGCCAGCGCATTGGACAGAGGGTGATCCCCGGCATTGAGATCACCACCGGGCTCGAGGGCTGCGAGATCCACATGGTGGGGCTGTTCCTGCGTTTTCAGGAGCTGGCGTTCCAGGATCGGGTCGCCAAGCTCGCGAAAACGCGGGACGTCCGCAACGAGCGCATGGTACAAAAGCTGATCGACCTGGGCTTCCGCATTTCCTTTGACGATCTGAAGCGCTTCGAGGGCTCGGTGCTGACCAAGGCCCACATCGGGCAGCTCCTGGTGGAGCGGGGCTACGCCCCTGACGTACCCGCCGCCATGAACACGTCTCTGCGCCGGGGCGGCGTCGCCTATATCGAGCGGGAAACGCCGACCCCCAAGGAGGCCGCGTCCCTTATTCATGAGGCGGGCGGGCTCGCGTTCGTCGCCCATACTAATCAGATCGATAAGGCCGACCGGGATCACAGCTGCGCGATCTGCCGCCAGGCGCTCCAGATGGGCGCGGACGGGCTCGAGACCCGGTACTGCGAATTCGACGACGATTGGCGCTCCCGCACCGAAGCAATCGCCCGGGAATTCTCCTGTCTGCGCTCCGGCGGCAGCGATTTCCACGGCGCCTATAAGCAGAGCCTGGACCTGATGACCGGCTACGGCGATCTTGAGGTACCCTACGCCTTTGTCGAAGCCATGGAAGCAAGATTATCGGCGAACGTCTGACCAACGTTCTGGTTCTTCATGGTTGATGAAGAAGTGAGGGTTCCTTTCATTTCAGCAACGAATCATTTTCAATATCACGAGGGCTCCGTCTTCCCACGAACGGAGCCCTCGCTTGCTAAGGAAAGGAGTTGTATGCAGCAACGGGACGGTCGGCCCAAAATGGGCCGACAGGTGGATCAGCCCCGATGCTTTCTGTTGGCAAATACCGGCTTGAGTGCGTAAACGACCACCATCAGCACGGCGATTCCCAGGAATACGGCGCTGATGGGCGAGGTCAGGAAGGGCACGAAGCTGCCGCCGGTTTTCATCAGGCCGCGGCGGTAATTCTGTTCCGCCAGGGGGCCTAAGATAAAGCCCAGGATAAAGGGCGTGGAAGGGATCTCGAACTTCTTGAACGAAAACCCGATCAGCCCGAACACAATGCAGGCGATCACCTGGCTCATGTTATTCTTTAAGTTATACGCCCCGATCACGCACAGCACGAACACGCAGGGCAGCAGGATATACTTGGGGATGGACAGAAGCTTGACGAACACGCGCAGGCCGTAAAACTCCATGAACAGCATGATCACGGAAGCGATCAGCATGGCGGCGAAGATGCCGTAGACCACGGGCGCCTGGTTTTCAAACAGCAGCGGGCCCGGCGTCAGGTTATGCAGGGTCAGCGCGCCCAGCAGCATGGCCGTGGTCGTATCGCCGGGGATGCCCAGGGTCAGCAGGGGCACCAACGCGCCGCCAAT
>JAFUHB010000047.1 GCA_017469085.1 Clostridia bacterium | reverse complement strand
GTCCTTGCCTTTTTTCCATCGGGACCTTATAATAAAATATAGGATCGAATCCAAGCTGAAAGGAGACAGAGCCTGTGAAATATGATTTGCTGATCGTCGGCGCCGGGCTGTACGGTGCGGTTTACGCGCGCCAGGCCGCGGACCGGGGGAAGAAAGTACTTGTGATCGACCGGCGTCCGCATATCGCGGGCAATGTATACACAAAAGCAATCGAGGGCATCCAAGTCCATCAGTATGGCGCCCACATTTTCCACACCAACGAAAAGCGCGTCTGGGATTATGTGAATCGCTTCGCGGTTTTCAACCGCTTTACCAATTCACCGGTCGCCAACTATAAGGGCGAGCTTTATTCTCTGCCCTTTAGCATGTACACCTTTAACCGGATGTGGGGAGTGGTCACGCCCGACGAGGCGCGGGCCCGCATCGAAGCGCAGCGCAGGGAAATCACCGGCGAGCCGCGCAACCTGGAGGAACAGGCCATTTCCCTGGTGGGCCGAGATATCTTTGAAAAGCTGATCAAGGGATATACCGAAAAGCAATGGGGGCGCGACTGCGCCGACCTGCCCGCCTTCATCATCAAGCGCCTGCCCGTCCGGTTCACCTTTGACAACAATTATTTTAACGCCCTGTATCAGGGGATCCCGATCGGCGGCTACACCAAAATGGTGTCCCGTATGCTCGAGGGGATCGAGGTCCGCCTGAGCACGGATTATTTTGAAAACAGAGCCGAGCTCGACGGGCTTGCCGAGCGCGTCGTATATACCGGCCCGATCGACGCCTATTTCAGCTACGCGCTGGGCCATCTGGCGTACCGCTCCGTCCGCTTTGAGACGGAGCTGCTGGACATACCCAATTTCCAGGGAAACGCCGCCGTCAATTACACCGATCGGGAGACGTCCTGGACCCGGATCATCGAGCATAAATGGTTCGAGTTCGGCAAGGATGAGGAAGGAAACGACCTGCCCAAGACTGTAATCAGCCGAGAATTTTCCAGCGAATGGCAGCCCGGAGACGAGCCCTATTACCCCGTCAACGACGGGCAAAACGGCGCGCTGTACGCCGAGTATAAAAAAATGGCCGACCGGGAAAAGCGCGTGCTCTTCGGCGGTCGGCTGGGTGAATACAAGTATTATGATATGGATCAGGTGATTCTGTCTGCGCTCAAGCGCGCGGACGAAACGCTGTAAAATGTTTAATGGCTCGCCACGGTCGGCCTTGCAGCCTTCCGGGGCGAGCCGTTTTATATGGTTATACTGCTAATCAGTGCCCAATCGGAATTCCACTGCGTAATCCGCGAAGGAGCCGACAGTGCCGGCATTGGCCGTATCACAAGCTGCTTCATAAGTCTGCACGGTCACGGAATAAGACGATGTGCCCGTCACATACACGGTTCCGTCGGTGCCGACGATCGACACAAGGTCTCCGTTTGCATCCACGACCTCACCGGCCGCGTAGAGCGCGGTCAGCGCGCTGTCCGCCGTAACGACCCACTTGGAGCCCGCCGCGATATACAGGTTCGCCGCGCCATTCCCGCCGTTTCCCGCGTTACTCTCGTCGTCGATGAACGCGCCGGTCAGCACGGAGCCGTCCAGCAGGTACATATCCAGGTTGGAGATGGAATCATAGATCACGTCCCCGTTCATGACCTGAGCGATCGCGGTGAATTTGCAATCCGCGCCGTTTGCGCCGCTGCTTCCCCAGCCGCGCTGGTTGCTGTTGCCGGTCACGCGAAGGAAGTATTCGCTGTCCTCCGCGGCGGTGATCTCCACATTGGAAATCACGAATTCGCTCTCGGTATTGGTCGTATAGAACAGGCCGCCGTTGGTGGAGGTCAGGCTGCCGCCCACCATCTCGAAGGTCCCCTTGCCGATCTGGGAATCGCCGGACATGCTCTGATAAAGGATCATGGTCCAGGTGTTGTCGTTCTGGCTGTCGTCCTTCATCATGCCCGTCAGGTCGCAGTCATACAGCCGCACGCTGTTCAGGCCCTCCAGGCACAGCGCCTCGGAGCCGGTCGCGGTCAGCGTCGCGTTGTTGATCGTGATATCCGCCGTCACATACACTGCCGGAGAACCGGAGCCGTTGGAGGTGTAGGTGCCGCCGTCTACCACCATGGTCCCGCCGCCGCGGTCGGAGCGAATGGCCGCCGCCGAGCCGCCGGAGGTCTCAACGACCAGATCCTTGGCGTACAGGGTGCCGCCGCCCGCCACGTGAATGCCGCCGGAGGTGCCCTGCTGCGTGGTAATGATCGTATCCGAAACATAAGCCACGCCGTCGCCGTAAGCGAACACGCCCGCGCCGCCTGCCGAGTCGGTAGTGATCTCGGAGCCGTCCACCTTGACCACTCCGCCCGTCACCAGGACCGCTGCGCCAACGCCGTAAAAGCTGGAGGCGTCGCCGCCGGTTGAATCATCCGATTCAAGGCTGATAACGGACCCGCTGACGGAAACCGTGCCGTCCGTTACCAGGACGGCGTTTTCATCCGCGCCGGTAGAGGCAATCACCTGACCAACCACCTCGGCATCCTCCGAATAGGTCTGGACCGCATCGTAGCTGTCAGGCTGGGAGCCGCCGCCCATACCGTCGGGGCCGCCCATCATACCGCCAGGGCCGCCTTCGCCGCCAAAACCATCCGGCGGCGTCCCATCGGGAGGCGTCCCACCTGGACCGCCCTGCGGCATCCCGCCGCCAAAGCCGCCGGACGGGGGCTCGGGAGGCGTACCGTTCCCCTCCGCAAGGGAGCCCACCGCTGTCAAGATCATCGTAAGCGTTAAAAGTATCGCCAATAATTTCTTCATGATCTTCATCCTCCTTCAAGCAATCCTGTGCCGGAATCCGATCTTCCTGAGCACGAGCCCAGTATAAAGCGCATTTCTTAAATGAACATTGAAAATCATTGACCGGCCACTTGCTAATTTCATAATAGAATTCCCAGGTCAGAGAGATTTGTGGATTGAAAAATGAATTGTGATTAAGGTAAAGGAAAGTAGTTCGGCAATCATACGGTTAGCCGAATTCCGTCTCTCAGTTATTCAAATAAATCAAATCCGCTTTCCTGCTTGATAATCAAACCAAGTCTTGGATCATAGAATTTTTCCGCTACCAGAATCCCGCTGGTTCGATCGATTAGCAGCACCACACCGGAAGCGCAAGGCTGCTCCAATACCCGTGTATAAACGCTGACCGAGCTTCGGCCCAAGCGCCTCATCAGAGCACGGCTGTATTGGCCTTGCCATAGCAGGCGCAGCTCCTACTGATTACGAACAGAGTATATCATAACGGTAACTCATTTGGCAAATCACAACACACAAGCCTTTTTCCAAATCGCAGAACTTTTATTGATTTTTGATACGTTGGTCAATATAATAATAGCGAGCAAAATGAACAAATCGAGGTTGGCGGAGGTAACAGATGTGGCAAAAGTCTATATGATGTGCGGAAAAATATGCAGTGGAAAAAGCACGCACGCTGCTGAGCTCAGGCATCAGTATCACGCGGTTGTTCTTTCCGTCGATGAAATAACGCTTGCCTTGTTTGGGCAGGATGCAGGCGATCAGCATGACGAATATGTAGCAAGAGCAGAACAATACTTATATGAAAAATCGGTCGAAATCGTTCATGAAGGAATCAGCGTTGTTCTGGATTGGGGATTCTGGAAAGCTGAAGAACGCTGCCTTGCACGGAACTATTATTCATCAAAAGGAATTGAATATGAGTTTCATTATATCGACATCTCCGAACCCGAGTGGAACAGACGAGTAGCAAAACGAAATCAGGAAATATCCGAAGGCAAGTCAAGCGGCTATTATGTTGATGAAGGGCTTGCCGCCAAATTTGAATCCATTTTCGAGATTCCAACAGAGAGTGAAATTGATGTTTGGATAAAGCAATAACTGGAGGAATTCCCGTCCTGACGCAGATGAGTAAAGGGCGGCGCAGCAACGTAACATGGACCTCCATTGTAAACGCATTGCAAAGCGCGTCTTATGCCCGCCCTTTGCTTTTCGCCTGGTTCATCATGATTAGCAGCCCGCCGAACATCCATAGATTGCCGATGCTAATCCAGGCGGCGGTCAACGCGTTGCGAAGCGCCGTCTCTGGCAGGAATTTCAATAACATGGTAAGCGCCATCCCGACCGCCGGGCAGAATATCCAGCATTGCCTTGGATACGGCGTCAATCCCTTGGCAAACGCTCCGACATGCGCGATTTGATGGATCAGCCAGAACACCATAAAGAAGACCATGCCGGGCAACAAAAAATACAGCCCAAAACGCACGGACCATTCCAGCGCGGTTTCCGGGCTGGCGATATGCATGTACTTATAGAAAAAAACGCTGGCCAGACAGGGAACGTGCACCCCGCAGCCTCCGAAAGCCAACATGCCCAGAATACTGCTGCGATACAAATGAGCCTGCTTTCTTGAAAATGGCGCGATCAGCCGGTAAACGCCGAAATACGCCAGCGCCTCCAACGGAATACCCAAAAACCCCAGAAATGCGGACCAGAAAATTTTTGCGTCCGGCAAATCCACATATGCGGAGAGAAACCCTTCCATCCCGCCCTGCGCCGGGTCATGAACGCCCCAGCCCAGCATCATATCGCCCGCGAGCGTCATCAACGCGCCCAGGAGCCCGATCATGAAAAGCTTGCGAATCCTTGCCCAATCCAAATCCTCGCCAATGCCGATGTCGTTATAAGAAGCCATTTCGCGTCCCCCTGCCCCCATTTCCTTCAGCCGTTATTGTTTCTGCCCGATGACCGTATAGACAAAGCGATGGATCTTTTCTGAACCGATCACATGGAATCCTGCCGACTCCATCTGCCTGGCGATCCCCTGACGATTGGTAGTATGACAATCTCCGCTGTTCATCAGCTTAAACAGGATATGATTGTCCACCCAACCGCCGATGCCGCCGATCCCCGTATCGGACAGGATGTACAGCCCGCCTTTTTTCAAAACACGATAGGCCTCCTGCATGGCCTTCTCCGGATGCGGGTAATGATGAAAGCTTTGGGAGCAGGTGACTACGTCAAAGCCCGCGTCTGAAAAGGGCAGGCGTTCCGAAGATCCCGTTATGAACTCGGCGCCGTTAATTTGCTTTTCTCTTGCGACCTTGACCATCTCCTCCGACAGATCCAGCCCCGTATAGGCCGCCTTTTTCTCCTTTGCCAGCAGATCGATGAGAAAACCCGTGCCGCAGCCCACATCCAGCAGGTTTTCGTAGGGAACGGCCTTCAGGCGCCGCGCGATATCCCGACAGCTGATCTTTCCATTCTGGGAATAATAATAGGTGTCCCGCGCGTCATATTCCGCCGCCTGTGCGTCAAAATGCTTTTTTGACAACGCTTCGTAGTCCTTCATGTATCCGTCTCCTTACAATTTACTTTTATGATAGCTGCACAGCAGCAGCCCGGCAAACAAAGCGCAGAGCACTCCGCCCGCCAACATTTGCCAGGCAATGCCGCCCTTTTGCAGCAGTATGCCCCCAACCGCCGCAGCCATGCCAAGCGCGCCGCCCAGCGTTAAAGCGCCAAAGCCGCGCCATAAACGGATTCGGGGAAGCACGCGATCCAAGCGGGCAATGCGCTCGCTGATCAATTCCACGATACCGACGAGCATCAGCAGGGCCGGGACCAGCGCAACCACGACAAAAAGATCCACATTCTGCTTGATCAGCTGATAACAGCATATAAAATACAGGATCCACCCTGCATTGCCCGGCAGGTCATACGCGATCCAACGACCTGTGGAAATTTTCGTTTCGTAAATTTCTTTCAACCCTTTTTCCTCCCCAACAATCGTCCTATCACTTTGATCCGATGGAAAACCTGTTCATCATGGTCTATGAATCATCTGGGAAAATGGTCCGCAAGTTTGAACCTGTCACTCCTACAGCATCAAACCGATCCCCCAGTATAATCCGCCCACAAGCGCCGCCAGCGGAATACCTGCCACAATCAGCTTGACCATCTTCCATTGCTTGACATGAACGTTGTGCCAGGTATCGTTCAGATCCTCTGTGCCGGGGATCAGCCACCAATCGGACAGAGCGACCCAAAGCGTGTCGATAACCAGCCAATCGAACAGCTCCGCGCCGAGAAAGAGCGCGTAAAATTGCCAGCAGCAATCCCAGTAGCCCCGAGCGCCGTTGATAAGCAGCACCATGATACCAGGGATCAGGAGCATGAGCGCGCAAAGCAGCGCAAAAGCCATCCTGCGCCTGCTTTTGAGTTCCTGCTCGGTCATGAGACCCATTTCGATCACGCGAGCC
>JAFUHB010000046.1 GCA_017469085.1 Clostridia bacterium | reverse complement strand
CTGGTGCGCCGCGCCATGGCCAAGAAAAAGCACGACGTCATGGCCAAGGAACGGCAGTATTTCGTATACGGCTCTGAAGAGGAGGGGGTGCGCGGCGCGGTGGCCTCCGGCGTACCCGCCGAGGTGGCCGAAAAAATATTCGACGAAATGACCGCCTTCGCGTCCTATGCCTTCAACAAGTCCCACGCGGCCGCCTACGGCGTGGTCGCCGTTCGCACGGCATGGCTCAAGAAGCACTGGCCAGCCGAGTTCATGGCCGCCATGATGAACAGCTTCGTGGGCAACGCGCCCAAGATCGCCGCCTATATCCATTATTGCCGTAGCCGGGGCATCCCCGTGCTGCCCCCGGATATCAACCGCTCGGGCCGCCGCTTTACCGTGGAGCTGATGGCGGACGGCAAGCCCGCCGTCCGTTTCGGCCTGGGCGGCGTCAAAAACGTGGGGCTCGGCGCGGTGGACCACATGATCGCGGAGCGCCGACAAAACGGGCCTTACCGCGACGTCTTTGATTTCTGCCGTCGGGTGGGCGGACAGGAGCTGTCCAAGCGGGCGGTGGAATGCCTGATCATGGCGGGCAGCTTCGACCGCTGCGGCGCCACCCGTTCTCAGACGATGGCGGTATACGATTCGGCCATGGCCTCCGAGGCGCAGAACCGCCGCAACAACGTGGCCGGTCAGCTTTCGCTGTTCGACTTGGGGATGCCGGCCGAGTATATCGCGCCCACCGAGCGCTACCCCCAAATGCCGGAATACAGCCGTCAGGAGCTCCTGCGTCAGGAAAAGGAGGTCACCGGCGTCTATCTGTCCGGCCATCCGTTGGACGAATATGAGAGCGCGCTCGAGGGGCTGCCCTTCCATACCGATGACCTGCTCGAGCTGCTCGAGCGCGAGGATAAGGGGATCAGCGAGGACGGAAAGCCCGTTCGCATGGGCGGCCTGATAGTCAAGGCCCGTTCCAAGGCCACCAAAAAGGGCGCGTTGATGGGCTTCCTGACCCTGGAGGACCTGACTGGGCAGATCGAGTGCCTGCTGTTCCCCAAGGTATACGAGCTCTACGCCGCCCAGGCCCAGGAGGACGCGCCCGTCATCGTGAGCGGCCGCCTCTCCATCCGGGAGGACGAAGATCCCAAGCTCTTGGTCGACGCCGTCGAACCCCTGATCAGGCCGCTCCAAGGCGAGACGGCAAAGCATCCTCCCGAGGCTCCTCCGGAACCCCAGCCCCCCAAGGCAAAGCTATACCTGCGCCTGAACCGCGCCCAACAAAAGCGGGCGGAGGATATCCTGCGCCGGTTCCCCGGTGGGACGCCGGTATACCTGAATTTTCCGCGCGAGCAGATCACCCTGCTCGCCCCCCAAACGCTATGGGTCGCCGCGGAAAGTGACGTCCTGCCAGCCCTCGACAGCCTGCTGGGCACAGAAAACGTGCGCTTAGTGCAAAAATAACGGCAGCAGCCGCAAGAAATAAAGGATGAACCCCTATGCCCCGTACCAAGGATATGACCGTCGGCTCGCCGGCGAAGCTGATCGTACTGTTTTCCCTGCCCATCATTGCAGGCAACCTGCTGCAGCAGGTTTACGCGCTGGTCGACGCGCTGATCGTCGGCAGGGCGGATGGCGTGGTGGCCCTGGCCGCCGTTTCCTCCTCGGGCTGGCTGGATTGGGCCGTGCTGTCCATCGCGATCGGACTGGCGCAGGGCTTCGCCATCCAGGTCGCCCAGGCCTTCGGCGCGAATCAACCGGAGGAGCTCAGGACAGCGGCTGGGCAGAGCATCCTGTTATCCATCCTGACCGTCGTCCTGCTGGAAAGCGCGGCCCAGGGGCTGCTGCTACCCGCGCTTCGGCTGCTGCAAACGCCGGAGGACACCTTCCGCCTGACCGCCCTGTACCTGCGCATCATCTTCGGCGGGCTGCCGTTCGTCATGTGCGGCAACCTGTGCGGCGCGTTCCTGCGGGCGGTGGGCGACAGCCGCACCCCTATGCTAGCGGTGATCATCGCCACGCTATCCAACATCTGCCTGGACACACTGTTCGTAGTGGGCTTTCGGTGGGGCGTAGCCGGCGCTGCGGTCGCCACGATCACCGCGCAGGGCACAAACGCCGCCGTATGCCTGCTCGGCGTCCGAAGGCTTCCGCTGTTTCGTCTGCAAAAGGAGCATCTGACGCCCCGGCCCGCCGTGTGCCGCAGGCTCGTCCGCCTGGGTCTGCCCGTCGCGATGCAGAATTTCATCATCTCGATCGGCGGGCTGGTGCTCCAGCGCGTCGTCAATTCCTTTGGCTTCCTGTTCATGGCGGGCTACAGCACCGCCTCCCGCTTCCAGGGGATGCTGGAAATGGCCGGCTCCTCGCTTGGTGCGGGCGTCGCCACCTTTACCGGGCAGAACGTCGGCGCGCAAAAGCCGGAGCGCGTGCGGGAGGGCGTCCGGAAATCCGCCTGGATCGGCATACTGCTGGCGCTGATGATCATGGGCGTCGTGCTGCTCCTGGGCCGTCCCTTCCTGACGCTGTTTATCGAGGATGACCCAGCTGTGGCCGACCAGGTGCTCGATTACGCATCGACCTTCCTGCGCGTAATGAGCGCCGGGCTTTCTGCGCTGTACCTGCTGTTTGTTTTCCGTTCGGCCCTGCAGGGCATGGGCGATACGCTGATCCCCATGCTGAGCGGCGTCGTGGAGCTGATCATGCGGGTGCTTTCCGCCCTGCTATTGCCCCGCTTGCTGGGCGAATGGGGCGTCTACCTGGCCGAGGTGCTGGCCTGGCTTGGGGCCATGCTGCTGCTGATGTTCGGCTACCTTTACCGTGCCCGCTCCATTGAAAAGCCGAAAGCAACCGCTCAATCAGCTTGAAACCGGCGACTTTTTCGTGTGTTTTTGGTTTGATTTTGCGTTTCATTGATTGCAAGCGCAACTTTTTTGTGGTATCATATCCTTAATCTAAGGCAACACCGCACAATTAAGGTGGCCAGATGTCGCATGGATTTTTCGGTCTGATGAAGCCGTATGGAGGGAGGCGTAGCAGAGCTACGGCGACCGGAATGAGGCAATATCAGAGCGGAAAAGACATGTGCCAGTGCGCCGCCGTATTGTGTGGTGGTGCCCCAAATACGGAAAGGAGTAACCCTTATGAAAAAGCTGCTTATCCTGATCCTGTTGGTCTCCCTGTGCTGCGCGACTGCGCTGGCCTCCGAGGACGTGATTCCGCCCGCCGAGATCGTCGATTCCGTCACCACCGCCTCCGTGGCCGATTATTACGGCGCGTTCGGCCTGAGCGGCCAGGAGCTGATGGATGCCATCAACTCCCAGACCGGCTTCTACCTGGTGTCCACCGTCAACGAGGACCTGACCCCCAACGCCGCCTTCTTCATTTTCGGCTGTGTCGAGGATGAAGGCAAATATTATATCCAGCTGGGCATCGCCGAAAACCAGACCCGCCAGAACATTCTCCGCACCGGCGAGGCCGTGGCCGTTTACGGCGTCGCGCCCGGCGCGGACGCCCCCTTCGCCTATGCCACCTCCGGCGCCCGCATGAAGCTGCAACTGGTCACCGACGAGGCGTTCACCGCCCGTCTGAACACCACCGGCTATCCGGGCGTGCTGTTCGCCGAGATCGTCGAGGTGCGTCCTCTCGGATAAGCCCCGTCAACCGTATCGAAAGCATCCCAGCCGCAGAGCTTTTCACGTCTCTGCGGCTGCGTTTCCTTTGAGCCTATCAATATAGCGTTTGTACACGAAGACAGCACCGCATCAAGAGGGTAGCCAAGTGTACCCCGAATCGATCGGCGATTTCCTACATCTCGATGTCGATCTCTTCCAGCGTCCGGCCAATCGGATCCCGAATCAACAGATCGGCATGCCGATCCTGCGGGGTGGGGTCGCGATTGATCAGCACCAGATGATCACCCTGAAAATAGTGGATGAACCCCGCTGCGGGATACACAGTCAGTGAAGTGCCGCCGATGATCAGCAAGTCGGACGTGCGGATTGCCGTCAGGGCATCCTCCATGACTGCCTCGTCCAGGCTTTCTTCATAAAGCACGACGTCCGGCTTGATGATTCCCCCGCAGTCGCAGCGAGGCACCCCCTCGCTGCGCAGGATGGTTTCTACAGAATAAAACTTCCCGCAGCGCAGGCAATGATTGCGCAGCACGCTGCCGTGCAGCTCGCAGACATGGCGGCTGCCAGCTTTTTGATGCAGCCCGTCGATATTCTGCGTCACGACGGCGCTCAATTTTCCGCACTTTTCCCACTCCGCCAGCCGTCGATGCGCGGCATTTGGCTGTGCGTCGGGGCACAGCATTTTAGCGCGGTAGAATCGGAAAAATTCCTGCGGATTCGCCATAAAGAAGCTATGGCTCAGGATCTCCTCGGGCGGATAAGCGTACTGCTGACGGTACAGGCCATTCACGCTTCGGAAATCCGGAATACCGCTTTCGGTAGATACGCCTGCGCCGCCGAAAAAGACGATCCGCTTCGCCTGCGTCACCCACCGGCGCAGCGTCGCTTTTTCCTCCTCGAAAGCCATGTCAGTCCTCTGCGTCCGCTACGATCGCAATGCCCGCGCTCGCGCCCAGCCGATCCGCCCCAGCCTGAACCAGCGCAACCGCCTCCTCATAGCTGTGGATACCGCCGGCCGCTTTGACCTTCATACCCGCCGGAATGGCCGCTTTCATGAGCGCAACATCGTGAACGGTCGCTCCGCCCGTGCCAAAGCCGGTGCTCGTTTTGACGAAATCCGCCTTTGCGTCGGCCGCCGCCCGGCAGGCCGCCGCCTTTTCTTCTTCCGTCAGGTAGCAGGTTTCAATGATCACCTTGACCAATCTGCCCTGCGCCGCTTCGACCACTGCCGCGATATCCGAACGGACCTTGTCAAAATTTCCTTCCTTGGCCGCCCCAATATCAATGACCATATCGATCTCCGTCGCGCCGTTGTCAACAGCGTCCCGGGTTTCAAACGCCTTGGCGGCGCTGGTGGCTGCGCCCAACGGGAAGCCGATCACCGTACAAACCTGCACTTCGGTGCCGCGAAGCAGCTCCGCGGCGTATGGCACCTGAACGGGATTCACGCAAACGGAAGCAAAGCCGTAGTCCTTCGCCTCCTCGCAGAGCTTCCGGATCTGCTCACGGGTCGCGGTTGCCTTCAGCAGGGTATGGTCGATCATGCGCGCGATTTCTGCTTTTTTCAAGTTCATTTCCTCCTGTTCATCGATGATTTGCATTATATCAGGCTGATCCTCCAGCGTCAAATCAAATTCCTAAATAACCGCTGAAAACTCGTTGAAAAGTCGTAAATCTGTGCTTGACGAATCCGGATTGTTGTGGTAGACTTTATGATTGCATCAGTATGGGATATGATGCACATTTTGTTCCCAATCCCTACAAAAGGACGACTGACGCAAACGGCGTCAGATCGAGGGAAACAGAAATGGACGCCCTGTTCCGCGCTGAGCACGATTAAAGGGAGTGATACTTTTTATGGTGCACGAGGTTCCGATGGGAAAGCTGCGCAAGCGCATGAGCTTCTCGCGCATCGACGAAGTCCTGGACATGCCCAACCTCATCGAGGTCCAGAAGAACAGCTATCGCCGTTTTTTGGAGGAAGACCTCAAAGAGGTGCTGGCGGATGTGTCCCCCATTACCGATTACAGCGAAAATCTGGTATTGGAATTCGTCGATTACTCGCTGGACAGCACACCGAAGAATGATGTTGAACGCTGCCGGGAGCGGGATTTAACGTATGCCGCTCCGCTCAAGGTATCGGTACTCCTGAAAAACCGTGAAACCGGAGAAATCAAGTCGTCCGAGGTCTTCATGGGAGACTTCCCGCTGATGACCGAGCATGGCACCTTTATCATCAACGGCGCGGAGCGCGTCATCGTCAGCCAACTGGTGCGCTCACCCGGCGCATACTTTGACGTACAGATCGATAAGGCCGGTAAACGGCTTTACAGCGCGCAGGTGATCCCCAACCGCGGCGCCTGGCTGGAATATGAAACCGATTCCAACGACGCGCTGTGGGTGCGCATCGACCGCGCCCGCAAGCTACCCATCACGGTAATCCTGCGCGCCCTGGGCTATGGCTCTGACGCTGAAATCATCAGCCTGCTGGGCGATGACGAGCGCCTGATGGCGACCATCGAGCGCGCCGACGGCACCAAGAATCAGCGGGACGCCCTGCTGGAGATCTATCGCCGTCAGAAGCCGGGCGACCTGCCCAGCGAAGACAGCGCCCGTTCCCTGCTGCGCAGCCTGTTCTTTGACCCCAAGCGCTACGACCTGATGCGCGTGGGTCGCTACAAATTTAATAAGAAGCTGGGCGTTGCCGCGCGCATCGCCGGGTTTGAGCTGGCCGAGGACATCATTGATCCGCGGACCGGCGAAGTGATGTTCGAGAAGGGCGCCACGCTGACCCGCGAGCAGGCGAACGCCGTGCAGAACGCCGGCGTCAACAAGGTGCTGATCGTGGCGGCCGGCGACGTCCGCACCGTGGTCGGCAACAACTTTGTGCGCGCCAACGATTATCTGCCCTTTGACCCCAAAGAGGTCGGCATCGTGGAGATGGTGCACCTGCCCACCTTGCAGGACATCCTCGCGACCACCCCGGCGGAGGAGCTCAAGCAGGCCGTCAAGGAGCGCGTTTCCCTTCTGGTGCCCAAGCACATCATCATCGACGACGTGGTCGCTTCGATCAGCTATCTGCTGGGCCTGCCCTACGGCATCGGCACGACGGATGATATCGACCATCTGGGCAACCGCCGTCTGCGTTCTGTGGGTGAGCTGCTGCAAAACCAGATTCGCATCGGCATGAGCCGCCTGGAGCGCGTCGTGCGCGAACGCATGGCCATCCAGGACGCCAACGACGTCCGTCCCGGCGACCTGATCAACATTCGTCCCGTTTCCGCCGCGATCAAGGAGTTTTTCGGCTCCTCCCAGCTGAGCCAGTTCATGGATCAGCCCAACCCCCTGGCGGAGCTGACGCACAAGCGCCGTCTGTCTGCGCTGGGCCCCGGCGGACTCAATCGCGATCGCGCCGGCATGGAGGTGCGCGACGTTCACTACAGCCATTACTCCCGCATTTGCCCCATCGAGACGCCTGAAGGCCCGAACATCGGCCTGATCGGCTCGCTGGCCACCTATGCGCGGATCAATGAATACGGCTTCATCGAGGCGCCCTACCGCAAGGTCAATAAGGCGACCGGCCAGGTGACCGATGAGATCGTTTATATGACCGCCGACGAAGAAGATCAGTACATGATCGGCCAGGCCAAGGAGCCCTTGAATGAGGATGGCACCTTCGTCAATTCCCGCGTCGTAGTCCGTTGGAAGGACGATACCCGCGAGGTCCCTGCCTCTAAGGTGGATTTCATCGACGTCAGCCCCAAGCAGATCGTGTCCGTTTCCACGGCCATGATCCCCTTCCTGGAAAACGACGACGCCAACCGCGCCCTGATGGGCTGCAACATGCAGCGTCAGGCTGTGCCTCTGCTGGTCCCCGAAGCTCCCTTTGTCGGCACCGGTATGGAATACAAGGCCGCACACGACTCTGGTGTGGTGCTGCTGTCCAAGCACGCCGGTATCGTCAAGTCCGTCTCGGCGGATCGCATCATTATCCAGGACGACCTGGGCAATGAGTTTGAATATCACCTGGTCAAGTTCGCCCGCTCCAACCAGGGCACCTGCATCAACCAGCGTCCCCGCGTTTATAAGGGACAGCGCGTTGAGGTGGGCGACCTGCTGGCCGACGGCCCCTCTACCGAAAAGGGCGAGATCGGCCTGGGCAAGAACATGCTGATCGGCTTCATGACCTGGGAGGGCTACAACTACGAGGACGCCGTCCTGATCAGCGAACGCCTGGTGCGGGAGGATAAATATACCTCCATTCATATCGAGGAATATGAGTCCGAAGCCCGTGAAACCAAGCTGGGTCCCGAAGAAATCACTCGCGATATCCCGAACGTCGGCGAGGACGCGATCCGCGACCTGGACGAGGACGGCATCATCCGCATTGGCGCCGAGGTCCGCGCGGGCGATATCCTGGTTGGCAAGGTAACCCCCAAGGGCGAGACCGAGTTGACCGCCGAGGAACGCCTGCTGCGCGCCATCTTCGGTGAAAAGGCGCGCGAGGTCCGCGATACTTCCCTCAAGGTGCCCCACGGCGAGGGCGGCATCATCGTGGACGTCAAGATCTTCACCCGCGAGAACAAGGACGAGCTCTCGCCCGGCGTACATAAGATGGTGCGCGTCTATATCGCGCAGAAGCGCAAGATCTCCGTCGGCGACAAGATGTCCGGCCGTCACGGCAATAAGGGCGTCGTGTCCCGTATTCTGCGCGAGGAGGATATGCCCTTCCTGCCCGACGGCACGCCGCTGGATATCGTACTGAACCCGCTGGGCGTTCCCTCCCGTATGAACCTGGGACAGGTGCTCGAAGTGCATTTAGGCATCGCCGCCAAGAAGCTGGGCTGGCATGTTGCCACGCCCGTGTTCGACGGCGCGACTAAGGAAGATATCGACCAATGCCTGATCCAGGCCGGCCTGAACACCGATGGCAAGACCATCCTGTATGACGGACGGACCGGCGAGCAATTTGAGAACCGCGTCACCGTTGGCTACATGTACTTCCTCAAGCTGCACCATCTGGTGGACGATAAGATGCACGCCCGCTCCACCGGCCCCTATTCCCTGGTCACCCAGCAGCCGTTGGGCGGCAAGGCGCAGTTCGGCGGCCAGCGCTTCGGCGAGATGGAGGTCTGGGCGCTGGAGGCTTACGGCGCCGCCAATACGCTGCAGGAAATCCTGACCGTGAAATCCGACGACGTGGTGGGCCGCGTCAAGACCTACGAAGCGATCGTCAAGGGTCAGAACATCCCGATGCCCGGCGTGCCGGAAAGCTTTAAGGTGTTGATCAAGGAGCTGGAATCCCTGGCGCTGGATATCAAGGTGCTCGACCGCGATAAGAACGAGATCATCATCAAGGAGCTCGACGACGAGGACGAAGAGGAGCAGACCGAGGAGACGGCGGCGCCCTCCGATGTGAGCGACGATACCTTCGACATCGAGGCTGTGCTCGGCGAAACGACGGATGAGGACGCCGACCTGGACGAGGATATCACCGACTTCAACATCGACGACGCGCTCGACGATATCAACTTCGACGACGACGAGGACGAGTAAGCAGATAAGGGAGTGCTGCGCATGTTTGAACTCAACAATCTGGACGCCATCCAGATCGGCATGGCGAGTCCTGAAAAAATACTCGAATGGTCCTACGGCGAGGTAACTAAGCCGGAAACCATCAACTACCGCACCCTGAAGCCCGAAAAGGACGGCCTTTTCTGCGAAAAGATCTTCGGACCGACCAAGGACTGGGAGTGCAACTGCGGCAAATATAAGCGCGTCAAGTATCGCGGCAAAAATAAAGTCTGCGAAAAGTGCGGCGTAGCCATTACCCGTGCCAAAGTGCGCCGTGAGCGTATGGGCTCGATCACCTTAGCCGCGCCGGTCAGCCATATCTGGTACTTCCGCGGCATCCCGAGCCGCATGGGCATGATCCTGGACATCAGCCCGCGCTCGCTTGAAAAGGTGCTCTATTTCGCCAATTATATCGTGCTGGATCCCGGTCAGGGCGTCAAGCTGCCTCCGCTCACGCCGGACGGCGTGCAGCGTTCCGTCAGCCGCCACGACCTGATCAGCGAGAGCGACTACCGCTACATGATGAGCCTGCCCGAGGAAGATCGCGGCACATTCCGCGCCGGCATCGGCGCCGAGGCCGTGCGGGAAATGCTGCAGGCGCTGGATCTGGACGATCTGGCGGAGAAGCTGAAGAAGGAAATTGCCGAGCTGGTCGAAAAGGATCGCGATAAGGATACCGAGGGCCAGAAGCGCGCTCACGCAATGAAGCGTCTTGAGGTGGTCGAGGCCTTCCGTCAGAGCCATAACAAGCCCGAATGGATGATCATGACCGTGATCCCGGTCATTCCGCCCGATCTGCGCCCCATGGTGCAGCTGGACGGCGGACGCTTCGCGACCTCTGACCTGAACGATCTCTATCGCCGCGTCATCAACCGCAACAATCGCTTAAAGCGGATGCTGGAACTGGGCACGCCGGATATTATTGTGCGCAACGAAAAGCGCATGCTGCAGGAGGCTGTGGACGCCCTGTTCGATAACGGCCGTCGCGGCCGCGCCGTGACCGGCCCGGGCAACCGCCCGCTCAAGAGCCTGTCCGACCTGCTGCGCGGTAAGCAGGGCCGCTTCCGTCAGAACCTGCTGGGCAAGCGCGTCGACTATTCCGGCCGTTCGGTAATCGTGGTCGGTCCTGAGCTCAAGCTGTATCAGTGCGGCCTGCCCAAGGAAATGGCACTGGAGCTGTTCAAGCCCTTCGTGATGGAGAAGCTTGTTTCCGGAAAGATCGCGCACAACGTAAAATCCGCCAAGCGCATGGTGGAAAAGGTGCGCCCCGAGGTTTGGGACATCCTGGAGGACGTCATCAAGGAGCACCCCGTGCTCTTGAACCGCGCACCCACCCTGCACCGCCTAGGCATCCAGGCGTTCGAGCCCGTGCTGGTGGAGGGCAAGGCCATGAAGCTGCATCCCCTTGCCTGCACCGCCTTCAACGCCGACTTTGACGGCGACCAAATGGCCGTGCACGTGCCCCTGGGTGAGGAAGCGCAGGCTGAGGCCCGTTTCCTGATGCTGGCCGCCAACAATATCATGAAGCCGCAGGACGGCATGCCCGTCATCAGCCCCACGCAGGATATGGT
The DNA here is from genome assembly GCA_017469085.1 of Clostridia bacterium. Lineage (GTDB taxonomy): Bacteria > Bacillota > Clostridia > Christensenellales > Aristaeellaceae > UBA4246. The sequence continues at coordinate 22,215 of JAFUHB010000046.1, read as the reverse complement.
CATCGGCTGCTATTACCTGACCATCCAGCGCGAGGACGCCAAGGGCGCCGGCCGTGTATTCGCCAATGAGGCGGAAGCCAAGATGGCCTACGACTGCAAGCAGATCACGCTGCAGTCGCCCATCAAGGTGCGCCTGGAGCGCACGTTCGACGGCGTGACCGAGCGCCGCCTCGTGGACACCTCCCTGGGCCGCCTGATCTTTAACTCCGTCATCCCGCAGGACCTCGGCTTTGTCGAGCGTAACTCCATGGACGATATGTTCAAGCTGGAGATCGATAAGCCTGTCGTCAAGAAGGACCTGAGCGCCATCGTAGAGCGCTCCTTCCGCGTCCACGGCGAAGCCAAGACCGCCGAGGTGCTGGACGCCATGAAGGCGTTGGGATATAAGTATTCCACGATCGGCGCGCTGACCGTTTCCGTCAGCGACGTCATCATTCCCGATACCAAGCAGGAGATGCTCGAGGAAGCGGACCGCAAGGTGGCGGAATACAACCGGAACTACCGCAAGGGCAAGATCTCGGACGAGGAGCGTTACCGCAATATCATCGAGCTGTGGAACAAGACCACGGACGATATCAAGAACGAAGTCATGAAGGCCTTCCCCAAGTATAATCCTATCCGGATGATGACCGATTCCGGCGCCCGCGGCAGCGCCGGCCAGGTTTCCCAGCTGGCCGGTATGCGCGGCCTGATGGTGAGCCCCTCCGGCGGCACGCTGGAGCTGCCTATCCGCGCCAACTTCCGCGAGGGCCTCTCGGTGCTCGACTACTTCATGTCCTCCCACGGCAGCCGCAAATCGCTGGCCGATACCGCTCTGCGTACCGCCGACTCGGGTTATCTGACCCGCCGTCTGGTGGACGTCGCGCAGGAAGTCATCGTGCGGGAGACCGACTGCTTTGAGAGCCGCAACCTCAAGGTTCGCGGCATCAACGTGGAGCCCATCGGCGAGATCGAGGGCATCGACGAGCGCGTGCGCGGCCGCTTTGCCGCGGAGGATATCTATCATCCTGTGACCGGCGAGATCATCGTGCGCGTCAACGAGCTGATCGATTATAACAAGGCCAAGGCCATCAAGGATGCCGGCGTGACCAAGACCGCCGTGCGCAGCGTATTGACCTGCTGCTGCCAGAACGGCGTCTGCGCGCGCTGCTACGGCATGAACATGGCCCACGGCGGCGTAGTGGATATCGGCGAGGCCGTCGGCATCATCGCCGCGCAGGCCATCGGCGAGCCCGGTACCCAGCTGACTCTGCGTACCTTCCACACCGGCGGCGTGGCCAGCGCCGACGATATCACGCAGGGTCTTCCCCGCGTCGAAGAGCTGTTCGAGGCCCGCAAGCCCAAGCGCACCGCCATGCTGGCCGATATCTCCGGCAAGGTCAGCATCGTGGAGAACAAGAAAAAGCGTGAGATCGTGATCACCAGCGACGACGATCCGAATAAGAAAAAGGCCTATCCGCTGCACTATGGCGCTCGGCTCAAGGTGGAGGACGGCGACGTGGTTCGCGCCGGCGACGAGCTGATCGAAGGCTCCGTCAACCCGCATGACCTGCTCAGGATCCTGGGCATCAAGGCTGTACAGGATTACCTGCTGCGCGAAGTCTTAAGCGTGTATTATTCTCAGGGCGTGCACATCGCCGACAAGCACATCGAGGTCATCGTGCGTCAGATGCTGCGCAAGGTCCGTGTGGAGGATAGCGCCGATACCGATCTGCTGCCCGGCAGCCTGGTGGATTATTTCACCTACGATACCTCCAACCAGCGCACCATCATGGAGGGCGGCCGTCCCGCCAGCGGACGTCGCATCCTGCTTGGCATCACCAAGGCGTCGCTTGCGACCGACAGCTTCCTGTCCGCCGCTTCCTTCCAGGAAACGACGCGCGTGCTGACCGAGGCCGCCATCAAGGGCAAGGTGGACCCGCTGATCGGACTTAAGGAAAACGTGATCATCGGCAAGCTGATTCCCGCCGGCACCGGCCTGAATCGCTACAAGAATATCGAACTGCACGAAAGCTATTGATTTTTGACGGGTTCTGTGCTAACATGTTCCTGCATTCTTAGAGAGGTTGTGATTTCGTATGATTACCGTATTGCAGATCCTGATCGTAATTGTCGCGGTGGCGCTGATCGTGTCCGTTATGATGCAGAACAGCGACAGCGATGGTGTAAGCGCGCTCGTAGGCGGCAGCGAGACCTTCTTCGGCAAGAACCAGAAGAATTCTCTCGAGGGCAAGCTGGCGATGACGACCAAGATTTCCGCTGGCCTGTTCGTCGTCCTGGCGATCGTTATCATGCTCGTTTCCAAGTAAGCCATTACGTTGTTGCCGGGGCTGACGGTTTGCGCTGTCAGCCCTGTTTTTTTGAAGTATGTATTTCGAGAAGGATTACATCCTGCGCGTCATTGATATGATGGGCGAATTCTTCGCCCGTCTGCTGGCGCTTGCGGATCGGGCCGATCAGCAGGCTACGCTGGATGGCTTTTGCCGGGAGCGATGCGGCCTGTCGTTGAATGTCGCGCTGGAACTGGACGAGCGCACACTGAAAACGCTGTTGGACGAGAAGCGGCTTTTTCTGCTGAGCGAAGCGCTGTACCTGGAAGCTCAACTGATCCCTGTTGCGGAGGAAAAGGCCAGACGCAGGGCCGCACGGCAGGCCCTGTTGCTGCTCAGTGGACTCTTTGAGGATGATTCCGTAGCCAGGGCGCGAAGCCCGAGGCTCAAAGAGCTGACGGATGCCTTGCGGGATTGGCTCTCGCCTGAAGAGTGCCTCCAATGCGCCCGGTTCTTTTTGAACGGGGAGGCGCTGACGGATTGCGAAGATATGATTTTTCTCGCCGTTGAGGGAAGCCGGGATCCGGGATATTATGTGACCCAGGGGCTCGCTCTGCTTTATGCCATGCGTGCCCTGCCCGATGAGACGCTCGTCCTTGGCGGGATGCCTCGGGAGGACGTGGAGCGGGCTATTATTGACCTGAGGAAGCTTTCATGATCGTACTGACCGTGCAAAACCTGCAAAAAGCCTTCGGCGGCAACGAGGTGCTGAAGGACGTTTGCCTGACCCTACAGGATCGGGAGAGGATCGGCCTGGTAGGCGTCAACGGCTGCGGCAAAACTACGCTGCTGCGCGTGCTTTCGGGCGAGCTTTCTCCCGACGGAGGCGTGATTTCGTTGGCGAAGGGCCTAAGGCTCGGCTACTTGGCGCAGCAAAGCAAGGCGACCCCGGGCCAGACCGTTTACGGCGCGCTGGACGAGGTGTTTGAGCCGGTACGGCAGATGGAGCAAAAGCTGCGCGAGCTGGAAAATGAGATGGCAACCTCCGATCCGGAGACATTGGTCAGGCTGGGAGAACGCTATGCCCGTCTGAGCGACGCCTTTGAAGACGCAGAAGGATATTCGTATCGCTCCTCCATATTGGGCGTATTGGCTGGCCTGGGCTTTCAAAAAGAGCAATTTGAACAGGACAGCAGCCTGCTGTCCGGAGGCGAACTGACGAGGCTGTGTCTGGGCAAGCTGCTGCTGCAAAAGCCGGATGTTCTGCTGTTGGACGAGCCCACCAACCATCTTGACCTGGACGCGCTGGCCTGGCTCGAAGGGTACTTGAACGATTATCGCGGCAGCGTGATCGTGGTATCCCACGACCGCTTTTTCCTGGATCGGGTCTGCACCGGGATCGTGGAGCTGGCCTTCGGTGTCACCGAGCAGTATTCCGGCAATTACAGCCGCTATCTGGAGCTTCGGGCGGAGCGCTGGCTGACGCGTGAGCGCGAGTTCAACGCACAGCAGAAGGAAATCGCCCGGCAAATGGAAATCATCCGCAAGCTGCGGGCGTTCAACCGGGAGAAGTCGATTCGCCGGGCTGAGAGCCGCATGAAAATGCTGGATAAGCTGGAGCTCAAGGAAAGGCCGGAGGAGGAAAAGCAAATCTTCTTCCGCTTTACCGCTGCCCGCCGTGCCGGTGACGACGTGCTGCGGGTGAAGGGCCTGAAAAAGGGGTATGATGGGCGAACGCTGTTCCGTAACCTGTCGTTTGAGCTGTTCCGCGGCGATCGGGTCGCTCTGATCGGCCCAAACGGTATCGGAAAATCCACGCTGTTCAAATGCCTGATCGGCGAGGAAGCGCCCGATGCGGGCTACGTGACGCTGGGCGCGAATGTGGATATCGGATACTATGACCAGCATCAGCGCGGCTTACATGATCAAAAGACGATCCTGGACGAGGTATGGGACGTATTCCCGCGCAAGGACCAGACGGAGATTCGCAGCGCGCTGGGGCAGTTTCTGTTTACCGGCGAGGAGGTTTTTGCCCAGATCGGTTCCCTTTCCGGCGGCGAGCGGGGCCGTGTGGCTCTGACCGAGCTGATGCTCCGGCAAGACAATCTCCTGCTGCTGGACGAGCCTACCAACCATCTGGACATGAACAGCAGAGAGGTGCTGGAGGGCGCGCTGGACGGCTTTGAGGGCACTATCCTGGCCATTTCCCATGACCGTTATTTTATCAACCGCTTTGCGACCCGCGTCATGGAGCTGACCGAAGACGGCGTACAGACATACGATGGTAATTACGATGATTACTTGGCTGCCAAGGCCAGAGAGGCCGCGCCCGATGAGGATGCCGCCTATATCGGCATGACCCGAACGGAACGCCTCAAGGAAAAACGCCGTGAAAAGGATGAGAAGGGTCGCCTGAAGGCGCTCCGAGAAGCGGCCCAGGCAGCCGAGCAGGCCGTTATGGATGCCGAGCAGGCAGTAGCCGATTATGAGGCCTACATGGCGCTTCCCGAGACCTACCAGGATCCTGCCAAGGCCGAAGAAACGGCGCGGGAATACAAACGCCTCCAGGACGCGCTGGCGCTTGCCTACGAGGCCTGGGAAGAAGCCGCCGACGCAGCGGATGATGAGGGCTGATCCCCAATCGCCAATAAACCGCTCCTTGGAACCTCTGGCTCGTCAGCAAGTTACGCAGCCTTTCTGGGTGCCATGAAAGTGTCTTTCATCGAGTTTATGGACTCTTTTCCGAAAATGGATATTTTAGGCCTTGCCAAGCGGCAAAAGCTGTGCTATACTATACAAGGTCCTCGGGATTATAGCTCAGTTGGTTAGAGCGCCACGTTGACATCGTGGAGGTCATAGGTTCGAGCCCTACTAATCCCACCATGAAAAATGTCACCCACAAAGGGTGGCTTTTTTCATAATGAGGAACTATCGTGAACGTATGACCGATTCGGCGCAACATGCGACAGTGCCTTAGAAATTTGCTCCGTTCCAGCCCCAGGTATCCGTTTCGCGATAATTGACATAGATCCTATCGGGCGCGATGGCTAAAGCGCCGGCCAGGATACGGGTCGTTTCGGCGGTCATACGGTCATATGCCTCACGGGAGGCTCCTCCGTACAGAGAGATCTGTGCGATCGCGCAGGGCGCGTCGCTGCCCTGGAAATACAGCCTCTCGTTGCCTGAAATAACCAGCATGAGCCAGCTTTCCGATTTGCCGGGGATCAGGCGAATCGCTTCGCCTAACGAGCGCTTGAGCGCTTCCTCCTTGCGCGGGTCGATCGAAACATTGGCTTTCACATCGATAAAGGGCATGATCAGTTCCTCCTTTTTAGGAATCGTTTCAGCTTAACGGGTCATCGCCCGCGTCAACTCGGCCATGGCCTCCGAGATCGCCTCCGCCGTCGCGCCGCCGTTTAAGATGGTGGTCAGGTTCTGGATGGCGTTGGCCAGGGTATAATAGGCCTCGCTGCCCGGCTGCACCCAGTTGAGCTGCTGCGTTGCGCTGGCCAGCAGCCCGCGGGCGCTTTCTCTGAGCTGTGCGTCTCCGCCTGAGGATGCATATGGATCCGTGTATGTCGGCTGCGGCTCGGTATAGATGGGCTCCGTATAGCTGGGTGACGTATGCCAGGTACAGACGGCGGACGCGCCCGATCCCACCACCGAAGAGCCAAGGTAATCGGTCAGCACGCTCTGATAGCGCGTGCCCAAATACTGATACAGCGGATGTCCCTGCGGCAATACGACGACGCCCTTGGTCACAACATGCTCGCAATACGGCCCCGCCAACATGCCGGACTCTGCGCAGACCGTTTCCGTGCGGTGCATCTGACATTGAGCGGTCGGCACGCTGTCGGCCGGCCACCAATCCGTCTTGACGCCGTATCCCATCGCGTCGTTGCGGCAGGCGTCGGTCGCCAGCTGGCCGGATACCGCGCAGGTCGTCACCTTGACAAGCCCGTATTGACTGGCGTCCCCGGCCAGAATATCCCGGTTTTTGAGGCCCTTTTGTTGATGGATTTTTTCCATGAAGGCCTTCCACAGCTTCGCCGCACTGTTGCCGCCGGTCGTCTTGGAGGATAATGCCTTATAATTGTCATGCCCGATCCATACCGTTCCGCAGTACCATCCGGTCAATCCGGCGAAAAAAACGCCCTTCTGGTCCGAATTGGTGCCCGTTTTTCCGGCCACCGTCTGGCCCTTGAGCTTGGCTGCGGTACCGGTGCCGGAGGATACGACGTCCTTGAGCATATCCACCGTCAGCCAGGCCGTGGACGGCTTGAATACCTGGCGGGATTCCTGGTGCGCCGCGCCGTCGTACAGGCTGTGATGGTCAGCGTCAAAGATGCCCTTAAAGGTCATGGGTGACAGATAAACGCCGCCATTGCCCAGCGTACCGAAGGCCATGGCCATTTCCACGCAGGAAATGCCGCTGGAGCCCAGCGCCAGCCCAAACGGTGTCTTATTGATATGATCGGGCAAGACACCCAGCCGCAGCAGGAAATCGTAAGACCGATCCACCCCGACAAAGTTCATCAGGGCATAGGCGGCCGCTGTATTGTCGCTCCGCGTCACGGCGGTGCCCATGGTTTCGGGGCCCCGATAGCTGGAGCCGCCGTAATTGCGCGGCCAGGTATCATTGCCGTCGTCTCCGCGCCATCCGCTGACCGGCAAGGGCATATTGTTCAGGATATCCGCGGCCCCGTGCCCCAGCTCTACCGCCGGCGCATAGACCGAGAGCGGCTTGATGGCGGAGCCGACCGGCATATTCATGTCGGAAGCCCGATTCAGCGTGAGCCGCTGCGTGGGCTTGGTACGAGAGCCTACGATGGCCTTGATCTCGCCCGTCCGGTAATCCGTCACGACCGCTGCCGCCTGCGGCTGCACGATTTCCTCGTAGGTACCGTCCGAATTGCGGGCGCGATACACGCTGTCCGCCGAGTTGTTGAGCGCCGGATAATCGGTATAGTTGTATACCGTATCCTCCACGATCTGCTGGATCTCAGTATCCAGCGCCAGGAAAACCTGATAGCCGCCGGTGCGCAGCTCGTTATCCATGCGGATGCGGTTGCGGGAAGTATTTTCCAGCCCGTTATACTTGAGCAGCGCCTGGATCACGTCGCGGATAGCATACTCCACATAATGCGTGTAGGGATAAATCTCGTTCGCCTCGGGCGCTTCCCGAAGCACGGAGGCCGTGGCAGGGTTGAGCGCGGCCTCATATTCCGCGCGGCTGATGAACTGATTTTCATACATGCAGCGCAGCACGTAATCGGTGCGGTTATTGGTGATAGCGGTATAATCGGTCGTCTCGCTCTGACGGAGATAGAAGTTCCGCCTCGGATTATAATAATACGGATTGGTCGTGACCCCGGCCAGCATCGCGCATTCCCGCAGGGACAGCGTGCTCAGGTCGTCCTTGCCGAAAAAGCCGTAGGCGGCGGTCTTTACGCCATAATAGTTTTCGCCCAGATAAATCGTGTTCAGATAGCTTTCGAGGATCTCCAGCTTGCTGTAACGCGTCTCCAGCTGCATGGCCAGATACGCCTCTTGGATCTTACGCTTATAGCTTTGCTCGCTGGACAGGATGGTGTTTTTGATCAACTGCTGGGTGATCGTAGAGCCGCCCTGTTGACCGCCGGAAACCACATTGGAGATCAGCGCCCCGGCGATGCGCTTCAAATCGACGCCGTTGTGCGTATAAAACCGGGCGTCCTCACAGGCGACGAAGGCGTTCCGAAGATACATGGGCATGGTGTCAATGGACACCATCACCCGGTTTTCAGTGCCCTTATAATCGGTGATCAGGTTGCCCTCGGCGTCAAAAATAAAGGAGGTTTGGGCCTGGTCGTCGATCAGGGTCAGGTCCAGATCGGGCGCGGTATCCATGTACGCGCGGGCGATCCCCACCACCGCGCCAACGCCCGACAGCCCAATCAAAAGCACCGTCAACACCAGCAGGCGAAACGCGCCCACCAACACTGCCGGAATGAAACCCGGCTTCCTCTCCCGAGGCTTAAAGATCGTGCGGCGGGCGGCTTTTTCTTCCGTCAGCGCATAGGGAATATCTCCGTCCATCTCCGGGTCAAAACGGTCCCCGTAGCGCTCGGCATACTCGTCGGCATATTCATCCAGCGGCAGATCCATCTGATCGGCGTACAGGTCCGCCTCATCCCCCGGTTCACGCCGGAAAAATTGAGGTTCTCCCTCGTCGTATCCCTCTTGCTCCGGATCAACCCGGTATATATCCTCCGCCGGGCGGTGGGCTTTACGCTGCTTCACTTCCCTTGCCTTTCCTTCAGTTTCGGTCGATATATCGATATGATACGAGATAATCCATCATCAGCAGCGCCAGGTTTTCCCCGGCCTCCTGGGCGGCGGCCAATTTCTTTTCCCGCAGCATGGACAGCGGCAGGCTCGACTCCGACAGCCTGACGCACGCGCCCTGAGGCGCCGCCACCGAAGAATCGCTGATCAGCAGGTCCACCAGTTCTTCCCCCCGATAGATCCCGCCCAGGATCACCACGGCGTGACGATGCCCGCTGCCGTTCAGCCTACCAGTGCTGTTGAAATGCGCGATCACACCCACACCGGAGCCGTAATCGGTCAAGGCCTGCATCAGCGTATTCAGCTTATCGGCGCGCCGCTCCGCCGTTTTGACGCCCCGCTGCTTCAGGCGAGCGCCATACTGCGCCATATTGAAGCTTGTAAAGCTCACCCCGTAGGCGCCGGCCACTTTGCCCCAGGCCACGAAAGCGATCCAGTTCTGCTCCTTTTTGATGTGCATGTTGTTGACGGCGGTAACGGTCTGCGCGCTGATCGTCTCCTGCTTGAAATTGCTCAGCACGACTGCGGCGCAGTGCAGCGCGCAGGCGCCGGTCAACACGCGACCTGTCTTTCCCTTGTAAACCGGATCCCCCGAATAATACGAGCTCTCCGCCGCGTAAACGGCCTCCTCGCCCTCCCCCAGCCTCGCCAGCGAGGAAAGCTCATATACACCGTCCGTCGCGCCCTCCTCCGCGAAAGAAAACATATTGACCGGCAGTAAACACAAAAGCAAAATCAGAGCACCGATACGCCGCATAACAACCCGCCCACATCAAGATCGAAACGGGATAGGGTATAACCCGCCCATTTCTATACAGTAACATTCGACAAAACTTTTTTTCTCTCCTGCAAAGGGACCGGAATTTACGTTTTCAATTTTCAAATTAAGTTTTTTTGAAGAATTTTTGAAAACGCCCAAAAATGCGTGACATTCGGGCTTTCTGCGTGTATAATAGCACCTGTGCTTCTTTGCGATGGGAGGCGACCCGTATGAAAAAGAAGGCACTATGGACGGTCATTCATATGACGCGCGGTCAGGAAAAGGCGGACATGATCCTTGCCGCCCTGCAGGCGGAGGGCTTCATGGCGAGGTCCACCCGGATGAGCCGCGTCATGTCCGACACGGAGGATGACTTTGAGATCCTGGTGATAGCGTCTGAAGCAGAGGAAGCGCAACAATTTCTGATCGAACGCGGATTATTGCTATGATCCGCCGTTTTTCGAGGTAAGGAGACAATCATGCCCAAAATTGCGGTTTTGACCAGCGGCGGCGACGGCCCGGGAATGAACGCGGCGGTTACCTCCGTCGCCAGGAACGCGGCGTATTATGGGATGCCCCTGATCGGCATCAAGCGCGGTTACAATGGCCTGCTTGGCCTCTCGGATAATATCGAGGACGATGTTTTTGAAATGAACCTGGACACCGTGCTCGACCTGGCTGACCTGCCCGGCACCTACCTGCGCACGGCCCGCTGCACCCAGTTCCTGGACCCCAAGGTGCGCGAAGGCGCGGCCAAGCGCCTCAAGGAGATGGATGTGGCCGGTCTCGTCGTCATCGGAGGCGACGGCAGCTTCCGCGGCGCGCAGCAGCTGTGCCGCCTCGGGATCCCCTGCATCGGCATCCCCGGCACCATTGACAACGACCTGGCATACACCGAAATGACGTTGGGCTACGATACGGCGGTCAATGCCGACATGGAAGCGGTGCGCTCCATCCGTGCCACCTCCCGTTCTCACGACCGTCCCGCCCTGGTCGAGGTCATGGGCCGTAACTGCGGCGATATCGCTTTGTCCACTGCCGAGGCCACCGGCTCGGAGATCGTCATCGTGCCCGAGATGCCCTGGTCCGTCGAGAACGTTGCCGAGCGGCTGAACAAGCTGATCGCCTCCGGCAACACCCGCGCGACCATCGTGGTGGCGGAGGGCGCTTACGCTTCCATGCAGCCCTTCGACGTATATAGCTACCTGAAGCCTTACAGCGGAGAAATCTTCGAGGGTGAGCAAATGAACGCCCGCCTGCTGGCCCGCACGCTCAAGTATATGTGCCACGCCGAGGTCCGGGCGACCGTGATCGGCTACACCCAGCGCGGCTGCCAGCCCACCGCGAGGGATTGCTCCTTCGCCTTTGAAGCGGGAAACATGGCCGTGGTGCTGCTGAAGAACGGCATCGGCAACCAGGTGATCGGCACCCGGAACAACCGCACCTTCCACACCTCCATCGATACCGCGCTCAGCGAAACGCGGAACTTCAAGGAAAGCCTGTATAACCTGATCAACTCATTATAAAAGGCTCGTCATGAACGAAGCCCTGCCGGAATCATCACATCGGCAGGGCTCCTTTTTTTTTACTTTTGGGGCAGCAGGATCACCGCGTCATTCAGCAGGCTTAAAGGTCGTCAGCGTATTGGTCACATAGCCGATCGTGCCGTCCGCCAGCTCGATTTGATACCACCCATTCGGAGAAATGCTCAGGCAAGGATATACCGCGCCTGCCTTGGCCGAGCCGATCTTGGCGCTTTCGGTCGTATCCCGCTCACGCACGTTGACCGCTCCGCTCTTGCGGATCGTGACGGTGCCGATCACACGGGGCGTCGGAGTCGCGGTAGGCGCCATCGTCGGCGCGGAGACGGGCGCCTGCGTGTCATACAGATATCGCACGGTAAATTCCGGCTCCAGCGCGTCACCGTTGCCAGTGCCGGCCATCGTGAGGGTCAGCGTTTCAATGCCGCCAGTGATCCCGGCCTCCTCTAACGCCTGCTGTGAAACTGTAAAATCGGCATAGGCCGCGCAGTCCGGCATCGCGGCCAGCGTCCAAGAGGCGTCCACCTGCCGGCCGTTGACCAGCAGCTCTGTCAGGCCAACATACAGCCAATGCTCCGTTTTATTTCGGAGCCAGCCTCCCGAAAGGATTCCCTGATCGCCTACCTCCTTGGGCAAGCTCATATCAAACAGCGCCAGCGTGCCGCTCTCATTGTCAAACAACACGGTATATGGCTCGTCTGTCTTGAGTCCGCTGCGCGCGACACGGTCTTCCCCATTGGGCGTGATCTGCAGCAGGCCGTCGTACAGTATCGTATCATCTTTCGTCACGGTCAGCCATAGCTCCGCCACAGTCACCGGGGACACGGCTTCCCGCTGCCAAACAAAAGTGTGAGCCGCCCGGTCTCTCTGATCAACCGTAAGCTCCGCCCGCGCGCCGGTCATCTCGCCGTTCAGCGCGATGTCACGCACTGTAAATACGGTGCCGGGATCCCCTGTCCCTACACATTCAGCCTTCACCCGCAGACCCGCCGCGGAAACCGTGTAAACAAACGAAAAGCCGTTTCCCTCGCAGCTTGCGGAGGATGTGTCCTCACCGATCGCTGAAGATGCCGCCAAAGCCAAAGCAATTAGCGCGATCGCCGCGCAAAGCCCCACCTTTTTCATCCATGCGCCTCCCTGTTCTCTGCCCATTTGGCACACGTATATCTTATCATAGCGCACGCTGCCCGGCAAGTCCCGCAGTTCCTTCAAGAACGAATGACAACATAGACTGCTGAATTTTACAAATTTCATTTTCTCTTGATTTTCTTTATCCCACGGTTGTGCTATGCTGAAAATGAGCGTTTGCTCAAAATCATTGATCCACTTTTACAAGAAGGAGACGGAGCCCTATGATGAAAAAGCTGACCGCACTATGCCTGGCCCTGCTGGTTTTGATGACCGGCATCGCCATGGCGGACACTTCCTTCACCCCCGGCGTCTATGCCGGCGAAGCCACCGGTATGGGACATTTGGCCGTCGAGGTCACCCTGTCCGACAGTGGGATCGAATCCATCTCGATCGTCGAGGATAACGAGACCCCGGCCATCGGCGGCGAGATTCTGAAAACGCTGCCCGACGCGATCGTCGCCGCCCAGTCCACACAGCTGGACACGGTCGCCGGCGCGACCATCACCAGCGCCGCGCTGTTTGAGGCAGTCGACAACGCCCTGCGCGCGGCTGGCGTCGATCCTGCGCGGCTGACGCCCCAGGCCGTTCAGGCTTCTGAAGAAACCGAGACCCTGACCACCGACGTCGTGATCGTTGGCGCGGGCGGAGCGGGCATGACGGCCGCGCTCAAGCTCCACGAGCTCGGCTATCAGACGATTATCCTGGAAAAGCAGGCGTTCGTAGGCGGCGCTACCGCCATGTCCAGCAGCTCCTCTCTGGCCCAGGGCACCCGTATTCAGGCCGAGCAGGGCGTTGAGGACAGCCCGGAAAGGTGCATGATCGAGCTGCTCGTCGTGGGCGAATACGAGAATGACGCCACCCCGACCTGGCTCCTGTCCAAATATTCCGGCGCCGCCATTGACTGGCTGAGCGACGAAATGGATATCAAATTCAAGGAAGACGTCGGCAGCGCTTCGGCTGAATACAGCGTTGGCCGCGCCCGCGCGCACGTGTCCGGCAGCGGCACCGGCCTGGTGGAGGATATCAAGGCCAAGGTCGACGCTCGCGGCATCCCGGTGCTGATGAACACCCGTGCTACCGAAGTTACGAACGATAACGGCGTGATCAGCGGCGTGAAGGCAGTCGATGTGAACACCGGCAAGCAGTACGTTGTGAACGCCAAGGCCGTCCTGCTGGCCACCGGCGGTTATTGCTACGATGATACGTATATCGACCCCGCCCTGAAGTCCTTGCCCAATTCCGGCTCCAAGGCCAATACCGGCGACGGTATCCGGATGGCACTCCAGTATGACGCGGTGCTGCAGAACATGAACATGGTCGCGGTAGCCGGTCATGGCATCCGCATCGGCGACACCTCCCACCATACCCAGGGCCAGAGCAAGACCGCGTACCGGAACACGGGCACGATCCTGGTGGATATGAACGGCCGCCGCTTTGCCAACGAGCTGGGCCGCCACGCAGTGCTCTTCCCCAAGATGAAAGAGGTCGGCCGCACCTTCATGCTGATGGATCAGGCCGCTTTTGAAGCCTATACCACCTCCTGTGTCAACAGCAAGTTCTTCTCTCAGGAACAGTTGGACCAGTGGATCGAAGAAAACGGCACCGGCGTCACCGTCATGGCGCATGCCGATACCATCGAAGAGGTTGCCAATATCGTCGGCGTCAACGCCGAGAATCTGATCGATGAGGTTGCAAAATACGACGGCTTCGTCGAAAAGGGCGAAGATACCGATTTTGGCCGCGCGGTCAGCGTTTCACTGAGCAAAGAAGGCCCCTATTACTTGGTTGAGCAGTGCCTGCGTTACAGCACCACGCTAGGCGGCGTTACCATCAATCAGGAGCTGCAGATCGTTGACCACCTGAATCAGCCGGTGGCTGGCCTGTACGCGGCCGGCGAGCTGGTAGGCGGCGTGTTCGGCGCCAACTTCCCGCCGTCCACCGGCGTTGGCTGGGCCCTGACCAGCGGCATGCTGGCCGGCGAATCCATTGCTGAATATCTGAGCAAATAAAATGGTCCCGCAAGCAGCAGTGCCAGCCGGCACTGCTGCTTGCTTTTGCGCCAAAAATCTGCTATCTTCATACAGCAGATCGAGGGAGGGATGGGCATGATCCGGGTATTGTTGGTGGAGGACGATCGGGATATCGCCCGCGTCGTCCGCTTTTACCTGAGCAGCGTTGGGGATTATGTCGTGCGATGCGTCGGCTCTGCGGAGGATGCGTTACAGGCCATCGACGAGGGCTTTGATATCATCCTGCTGGATATCATGCTGCCTGAGATGGACGGTATCACGCTTTGCCAACAGATCCGGGAGCGGATATACTGCCCCATCCTGTTCATCAGCTGCCTGGACGATGAAGATACCATCGTGCGCGCGCTGGAGATCGGCGGCGACGATTATCTGACCAAGCCCTTTACCTGTAAAGTGCTGGACGCTCGAATCAAGGCCAACCTTCGCCGCATGAAACGGGAGACAGCTCCCTCCCACGCCTATATCTTTCCAGATTTCAGCCTGGATATCCCTTCTCATTCGATCATCCGCAAGGAAAGGGCCATCCCCCTCGCTCCACTTGAATTCGGTATTTTGCAGTATCTGATCGAGCATCCGAATCAAACCGTCACCTCCGATCAGATTTACGAGGCCGTCTGGGGTCAGCCGAGCTACGGTGACGCGCGCACCGTGATCGTCCATCTGTACAACATCCGGAAAAAGATCGACGCTCCCGGTCGATGGTATATCAAGAACGTCCGGGGAAGCGGTTATTGCTTTGACCCGCAGGGAATAGCGGCGGAGGATACGGACGCATGAAAAAGAAATTTCTGCTTGCCGTCGCGATGCTCCTTTTCCTGGCCCTCGCCGTGCTAACGCTGGCTAAAGTGTTCGGCCCGCGTACCGCTGCGGTAGACGCCGTCATACAGGCAGGTGACGATACGGTTGTCCTGTATCCCCTGGCGCCCGACGAAGAAAACCGATATACCCTGCGGATCGATACCGGCGACGAAGAAAAACGCTCCACCCTGATCCTGGCGGCGATGCGGCCCTTTGACGCCTTGATCCAGGGCGAGCAGGTATATTCCTATCGCCGCGCTGATCACTACCAGCGCCTTCATGTGATTCCTCTGCCGGATCATGCGTCCGACACAGAAGTAACTATCATATCCCACTCCGGGCAGAAGAACCTCAAACTCATGCTTGCCCCGCTTCGCTCCGTTCCCGGCTATATCAACCAGGCCCGACTCCTGAGCGTCTTTCTGATCGGGATACAAGCCTCGATCCTGTTCGTCTGCGGAACGTTGTATTGGCTGAAGCGCACGGAGAAATATTTGCTAGCGGAAATGCTGGCGGTGTCAATCACGCTGATTTCCGCGCTGCTGACCTCCGGTGTGTTTTCCTTGCCTGTTTCGGAGGGACAATACGTTTATATACAATACGTCATCGACGCGATCCGTATCCCCGTCCTGCAGGCCGTCGGGATCCTGCTGATCCCCCTGCCGGACCGTCCGCTGTTTACGTGGTATAAGAAAAACGTAACAGCCATCACACTGTGCGCTTCAGCTTTTTTGCTGATCCTCTACCTGGCCCGCCTCGGGCGTTTGGCCGGGCATTTGGCCCATCTGTTCTGGCTGCTGACGGCGGTGGCCTGCGTCTCGGCGCTGGCCGCAAGGGAGCCCTGCATGCTCCTTTTTACATTCGGCTACCTGATGCGCTACGCGCTGAGCCTGTATACCACCATGACCAACATCGGTCTGCTGCCCAATACTCCCTTCCTGATCTATTTTTACATTCCCCAGCTGAACAATCTGCTCTTTATTTTGCCCTGCGTTTATCTGGTCTGTCATCGATACACACACAAATATGTGCAGGCAGAGGAGATGGCGGACCAGCTCCGGGAAATCAATCAACAGCTGGATCAAAAGGTAGAAGCGCGCACGCGGGAGCTGGTCGAGCAGCAAAACAAGCGCCGCAACATGATGATCAACATCTTCCATGACCTGCGAAGCCCAATCTTTGCGGCTCGCGGCTGCGCGGACATGCTGATCCCCCATGATGCCGACGACGCAGAAACGCTCGAGATTATCAAGTCCAAGCTGGACTTTTTGAGCACGCTGACCGAGCAGCTGTTCCTCTCGGCAAAGTTAGAAGAAAATCAGGTGACCTTTGCCGCAGAGCCGGTCGATCTTTCCTCCCTCTGTGACCATATCGTCAGAGAAAGCGAGCCCCAGATGAATGAAAAAGGGCTTGAGGCGGTTCAAAAGATCGATCCCGCTATTTGGGTGGTAGGCGACGGTTTTCGGCTGAAGCAGGCCATCGAAAACTTGCTTTCCAACGCGATTGCCTTTACGCCGCGTGGAGGGCGGATCACCCTTGTCTTACGCCTGGACGAAGGCAACGCCTTATTATCCGTCGCCGATTCCGGCGTCGGCATCGCTCAGGCGGATATCCCGCACGTATTCGAGCGTTATTACCAGGGGAAAAACTCCAATAAGCAGCGTTCCTCCGGCCTCGGGCTGTTCATTGCCGCTGATATCGTCAAAAAGCACGGCGGGGATATCCGGGTGGAAAGCACACCGGGCCACGGTGCCGTATTTGAGATCAGGCTCAATCTTTCAGATCCTTCTGCACCGTGAGAAAAACGCCATGCCTGCATATTGCGGCATGGCGCGACGGATATCATTTTGTCGGTCAGCGTTTTCCCGCCTTGCGGGCGCGCTTGATTTCATACAGTCCTGCGTCCGCGGCGGCGATCAGCTCCTTCGGCTCCATGCCGGGCTGGTGCTCTGCGGAGCCGATGCTGACCTTCAGCTGGTAGGGAGCGTCGGCAGGCTGAACGGCATCGAGCTGGCGGATAATATCCTGCTGGAGGTTGTTCAGCTCCTGTCCGCTGCCCTCCATCACGACGATAAACTCGTCTCCGCCGTAGCGGGCGATGTAATGCCGTTTTTTATAAGGCGCGCAGGCCCGCTTCAACGCGGTTGCCACGCGAACGAGGGCGTTGTCCCCCTCCAGGTGGCCGTAGGTATCGTTGATGGGCTTGAACTCATCCACGTCGATCATCAGCAGATAAAGGCTCTCCTCATGATTGCGCAGCTTATAATTCATAAAGCCGATCAGGTTCTGCCGGTTATTGACCTGCGTCAGCTTGTCCATGGAGATCTGCCGGGTACTGGTGCCCGTATACAGGCAAAGAAGCTCCACCATGACGGACACGCAGATCACCGGGAAAGCCTCGCCGATAAAGGGCAGCAGCCAGGCAGCTAAAATACACAGCGGAAAGCTGGCGGTCAGGCGCATATGGCCCCGCTGATTGGGGTCGGACTCAAACCGGGCATGGTATACGAGCCGCACCCCGCTGACCATCGTGCAGGCAAACAGGAACAGCATCACAAAGTGATACATGGTCACCCGTCGATATGCGCCACCCTCATCAATATAAAACATATGCCGCGTCCACAGGTTGACCAGCGCCACCAGGATGGGGATCGCCGCCGCGCCGAACACGATCCGCTGCCAACGCTTATCTTTGGCAAAACTGCTGTGCAGCTCAGTTTCCGCGTAACCCATCCAGGAAAAAACGGACAGGTCCAGCGTAATAAAATACATGGTCTTAAAAAAGTACGCGGCCGCCATGGTATTGGAGATCGGGATCAACCGGTTATTGAACAGCGTGAAGCACAGATTGGCCGTAAAATTCAGCAGGAACCCGCCTAATGTGCGAATCAGCCACCGCTCCGAGGTCGAGCGGGTATCCCCCCGCAAGGACCAATAAAGCAGCAGACCCACCACGATCATGCAGATCACATAGACTTCCGCGTATAAAAGAGACTCCAGCAAGCTCCGATCCCCATCCTTATCTGAATGAAAAAATGATATGATCCCGATCGACGTCAAAAGACGGTCGGAATAAAACGTATTTTGCCCGGCGCGGTAAAGCACTCAATACCTTAACGTGTGAGAAAAAGAGCCAAACTAAATACGCTTAGCCAGCGTTTCCGGATTGGCCGCGTGCAGGATCGCCATTTCCCGCGTGATCCGCCCTTCGCGCACCAAACGCTGGAGCTCGGCGTCCATGGAGAGCATGGTCTTGTCGCTGCCGCCGTAGATCACATTGTCGATCTGATGGGTGCGCCCGTCACGGATCATGTTCTGGATCGCCGGATTGACCGTCATCACCTCAAACACCGGCACCCGTTCCCCGTTGATTGTGGGCACGAGCCGCTGAGAAACCACGGCCTTCAGCACCATGGACAGTTGAACCCGGATCTGTGCCTGCTGCTCCGCCGGGAAGGTGTCGATGATGCGGTCCACCGTCTTGGCGGCGCCGATGGTGTGCAGGGAGGACAGAAGCAGGTGGCCCGTTTCCGCCGCCGTGATGGCCGTGCGGATGGTGTCCAGGTCGCGCATCTCGCCCAACATCACCACATCTGGAGCCTGACGAAGCGCGGCGCGCAGCGCGCGGCCGAATGTCGCGGCGTCGTTGGGCACCTCCCGCTGGGACACCAGGGATTGCTTGTGCCGATGCAAGTACTCGATCGGGTCCTCAATGGTGACGATATGGGCGCCTCGCGTTTCGTTGATCCTGTCCACCATGCAGGCCAGGGTCGTGCTCTTGCCGCTGCCGGCCGGGCCGGTAACCAGGATCATGCCGCTGCGCTGGGCCGCCAATTCCATCACCAGGGACGGAATATGCATATCTCCCGCATTGGGAAGCTCAAAATTGACGATGCGGCAGATCGCCGCCAGCGTACCGCGCTGTTTGTACGCGTTGCAGCGGAAACGGCTGACATTCAGGATCGCGAAGGAAAAGTCATCGTCCCCTTCCCGCTCGAGCAGGGAAAAATCCCGATGCGCCAGCTCGTACATCTCATGGATCAGCCGCTCCGTGTCCGCCGGTGAGAGACGGCTATCGGTCAGCTTTTCCAGGCGGCTGTGCACCTTCACCGTCACGCTCGAGCCGGGGATCACGAAGATATCCGACCCGCCCATCGCCACGGCCTTTTGCAGTAAATCGATCATGCTGTTGATCCCTCACTCAGAAAAAATCGCCCGTCTCGGAGGTAAGGTCATGCCGTGCCCACTCGCTGCGCGCTTCGCCGCCCAGGGGCAGCACGGTCAATGCGCAGTCCAGCGTGCGATAGCCGTCCGTTTCAGCCCAGCAGAGCCTGCCCTCATCCAACGTCACATTGTCCGGCAGGGTCGTTTCGATCAGAGCCACATAAGCATCCTGATCGCCGCCCGCGGCGTCTGCCGCAGATTTTAGCATCCCATTCAGGGCGGCTCGCTGATACTCAGCCCTTGCCTCCAGCCGATAAACCGCCTCCGTCACCTCGGCGCTCCGCTCGCTCAGCCGAAGATCATTGCGAGCGCTCATCAGGGACAGCATGGCCAGCACGCTCATGCTTAGAGCCACAAAGATTAAAATCAGGGATGACGCTCCGGGCCCGAGGCTTACGCTGCTCTTTCGGTTGCTCACGGCCTTTCCTCCTCATAGCGCACACAGGGAAGCGCCAGAAGCTCCTCGCCTTCCGGGGTCGTCACACGCACATTGCGGACCAGCAGTCGCCCCGCCTCGGTCCATTCCGTGCCGCCGCTGACCTCGGTCAGGTATCGGCTTTTGATCAGCACCCAGGCGTCCTGCTGCCGCTCAAAGCCCATGGCCGCCAATTCTCCATCGGGATCCTTCGCGGCATACAGGCGATCGGCGACATTCTGCGCTTCGGTCAGCGCCTCGGTCAATATCCCTGCCCGGTCCGCCTGACGGCGGGCGGCGGCAAATACCTGCATCAGCACGGCCGCGGCCAGCATAAAAAACATCACGACGATCAGCAACTCCACCAGCAGCGCGTTGCTTCGGTTGCGCGTTTTCATCCCGTCACCTCATTCCGCGCCGCGCAGGGCGACGTTCACCACCGACCATTGCCCGTCCCGCATCAGTCGCACCGTCAGCAGCCCCCGGTCAAGCTCGGCCTCCATTTCATCCGCCGCGCACACCGTTTCGCCGTCCTCCGGCAAAAACTCGCTTTCCGCGTCGGCAAACCACTCGCGCAGCGCGCCGTCAAAGCAATAAATGCGCGTCAGGTACGCGTCCCCGTCAAATTCGTTGCGCAATTCGATCATTGGCAGGCCCGCCTCTCGTTTTACGCTGATCACGCCACGCTCGTCGTCGCCCCGAACCATACTACGGATATAAGCGGGCGCGATGCGCAGGTCATTATGTGTTGCCGCCGTTTCCACCGTGCCCTTGTACGCGCGGGCGCCCAGCAGCACCATAACGGTTGAAAACACCGCGAATATGCCCAGCAGGAGGAATACGAACACGCCCGTAATGGCGTGCGGCCGCTGCTTGATCCCACTCACGGCAGCCTCGCCCCCTTCTCTGTCACATAAATATCCGGCAGCCGATTGGACGCGAAGGCCTCGTAGGTGATGAAATACCGCTCCTCGTCATACGCCAGCTGATAATTTTTCCGCAAGTATTCCACGCTGTCCGGATAAGCGCCCTCCACCGCGTAGCAGGTCAGCGCAGCGTTTTTGACCGCGTCGCGCACGATCTCCGTTTCCTCGCGGCTCTGCGCGCTGTCGATTCGGCCGATCAGCATGACGGCCAGCGCCAGCACAGCGGCGATTGCCAGCAGCTTCCCGATATCCCGCTTATTCACCGGCTCCTCTCCCCTCTGATCACAGGCTGGAAAGGATGCCCGCCATCGGCAGCATGACCGCCAGCAGCACCGCGCCGATCACCACGGACAACAGCGCGACCAACGTCGGTTCAATGATCGAAACGAGACGGGAAATATCCTCCTCGACCTGCTCCTCGTACAGAACGGCCAGCTTGCCCAGCACCTGATCCTCCCTGCCGGTCGCGCTGCCCATATGGATCATGCGCTCGTGCAGCTCGTCAAAAAGCCCGGTTTCCGAGACGGCGTCCGCAAATGTTTTGCCCTCCTCCAGGCTTGCGCGGATGGCCTCCATCTTGTCGGCCGCCTCCCGGTCGGTCAGTACCTTGGCGGTCATTTCCAGCGCCTCCCCCGTGGGGAAGCCGCCGGACAGCATCATGGACAGCACGCTCGCCACGCGGGCGGCGGACAGCTTGCGATTGAGCTTGCGATAAGGCGGAAATACCTTTTGAATGAACGCGATCACCGAATCCCTGCGCTTTGTTTTCAGCAGCGCCAATCCGACCAGCACGCCGATCACCACCAGCGCGACCAACGCCAGCACGATCCAGCCGACGACCTCGCCCAGCCGCATCAGCAGGCTGCCCGACTCGGTCATGCCGACGCCCATGCTGTTCAACACGCGACGGAATACCGGCAATACGCGCCACAAAAGGATCAGCACGATCACCACCAGCATCGCGCCCAGTACCATCGGATAGGTGACCGCGCTGACCACGGAGGAACGGATCCGGTCCTCTCGGGCATAATAATCCTCCAGGCCGCGCATCACCCGTTCCAGCTGCCCGGATCGCTCGCCGATCTGCACCATTTCCACCAGATAGGCGGGCCACCGGTCATCCTCCTTAAGCGCTTCATAAAGCGAGCCTGTCTCCGTGACGCCCTTACTGGCGGCCGCATAAGCATCGGCGTTTTCGCTTCCGGCCTCAGTGCCGGCCAGCGTTTCCATGCCATCGTACAGTGGCAGGCCCGCCTCGAGGATCAGCGCCACCTGGCCGCAGAAGCTGCTCAGTTCAGCCGCCGACAGCGCTTTGGTTGCCTTCTTGCTCATCGTCGTCTCCTCCGTCAGTAATATCTTTCCATGGAGTAGCTTTTGACCTGGGTGATCGCGTTCAGCGCGGCCGTCGGGTCAAAAAATTTTTCCTCGCCGCCAACGCTGGTCGTCGTCCAGGCGTGATAATTCTTATCGGCATAGCCGATGATTAACCGGGCCGGCACGCCCTGCGTGCGCAGCATACAGACCATGATCGCCGAAAGATCCTGGCAGACGCCCATCTTTTTGGCGTAGCTGCCGTCGATATCGGGCAACTGCCCGGCTTTGATGGTGACGGCCTTCACATAATCGTACATAAAGGCGCTCTTCATGAAATTGCAGACGATCTGATATTTTTCGTCCTCGCTCTTGCCCGCGCACAGCTCCATCGCCTTTTCCACCGCTTCGGAGAGCGCCGTATAATGCACATATTGATTGGGCACCAGGAAGGGCGCGTTTTCGTCGTTTAGCTTCACGCT
>JAFUHB010000045.1 GCA_017469085.1 Clostridia bacterium | reverse complement strand
CCCTTCCATATTTTTTTCGATCGTGTCGATGCGCGTGTGCAGCTTATCATAGCGCAGGAGGAAAATATTGATTTCCAGCTCCCGCAGACGGGCAAAGAGTTCGTTATATTCCTTTGCGGTTTCCGCTTCGCGGGAGAGCGGCTCCAATCGTTGCTCGATCTCAGCCAAGATATCGTAGACGCGCGTCAGATTATCGCCCGTGCGGGAGAGCTTTCGTTCGGCCTCTTCCTTGCGCACGCGATAGGTCATGATGCCGGCCGCTTCTTCAAAAACCTGCCGACGGTCCTCGCTTTTTTGCGACAGGATCTCATCGATGCGGCCCTGACCGATCAAGGAATAGCCCTCCCGGCCAATGCCGGTATCGCGGAAGAGCTCCTGGATGTCCCGTAGGCGGCAGGCTGTCTTATTCAGATAGTACTCGCTGTCGCCGCTTCGATAGACGCGGCGGGATACGCAGACCTCGGAAAAGGCGCTTTTGAGCGCGCCGTCACTGTTGTCAAAGGTCAGCGCCACCTCGCAAAAGGAGGCGCGCTTACGCTTCTGCGTGCCGCCGAAAATGACGTCCTCCATGCGGTTTCCGCGAAGGATCCTGGGGCTCTGTTCGCCGAGCACCCAACGGACGGCATCACCGATATTGCTTTTGCCGGAGCCATTGGGGCCGACGATGCCGGTGATCCCCTGATCAAATACAATCTCGGTCCGGTCCATAAAGGACTTGAAGCCGTGCATTTCTAATTTCTTCAGCTTCATGAGTCGGCCTCATGCTGGAGTTGTTGGAGCGCCTTCAGCGCAGCGGCCTGCTGCGCCTGTTTTTTACTGCGGCCCTCGCCTTGGGCGAAAACCTTGCCTTGAATCAGAACGGATACCGTAAAGCTGCGTTCGTGCGCAGGGCCGTCCTCGGCGTCCAGTCGGTATTCCGGCAGGGGAAGGGAAAGCGCTTGCAGGTATTCCTGCAAGGCGCTCTTGGCATCTTCCGTGGCAGTTTCGGAGGCGGGCCAGAGCCTGTCAATCACTTCCCGGGCGGCGGCAAAACCGCCGTCCAGATAGATGGCCGCCAGCACAGCCTCCATGGCGTCGGACAGCGCGCCGCTTTGTTCCCGACCGCCGCCGCTTTCGGCGCTGCGATCCATCTGAAGATAATGTCCGAGGTTGATTTTACGCGCAATATCGGCGAGCGCCTCCTCGCAAACCAGATGCTGGCGCGCCTGTGTCAGCTTGCCCTCCTGATAATCGGGCCGATCGCGAAAAAGACGGTCGCTGATGGCAAGCTGCAATACTGCATCCCCGACAAACTCCAGGCGCTGATTATTATCCGCGCTCAGAGAGGGGTGACGCAGCGCTCTGAATAATAGGCTCTGATCCTCAAAATGATATCCGACGGAAGCCATCAAAGGCGTAAGGTCGGCCATTTGCATCGTCCTTTCAGTACTTTCGCCGCGGCAGTGACCTCCGCGGCGAAAGGAGCTCGGCGGCTTGGCACCGCGCGGCAGGGATCATTGGCGTTGATTACTGATGATCCTCGATATATTTGACGACGTCGCCAACGGTGCGGAGCGTATTGACAGCGTCATCCTCGACGGTGATATTGAAATTGTCCTCCATGTCCATGATCATGACCATGACGTTGGCGCTATCCGCTTTCAGGTCCTCCACGAGGCGTTTGTCCGGGGTGATTTCGCTGACGTCGATCTTGAGCTGCTTGGCGATCATGCTTGCTACGGTATCAAACAACATAATGGGTTCCTCCTTCAAATACGGTTACAGTGTGTTTTGTATCATCTGAACGACTTGATTGTCGATCATTCGGGTGGCTTGACGGATGGCGCAGGCGATGGCGTGCGCGTTGCTGGAGCCGTGTGCCTTGACGACAACGCCCTGCACGCCAAGCAGGGGAGCGCCGCCGACCTCGGTATAGTCCATGGTTTTTTTGACGCGGGCAAAGGCGGGCTTTGCGATCAGCGCGCCGAGCTTGCCTCGGGTATCGGCCAGCAATTCCTTCTTGATGATGCTCATCAGGGTACCGGCGACGCCCTCCATAAACTTAAGGATCAGGTTGCCATAGAAGCCGTCCGTTACCACGACGTCGGCAACGTCGGCCGTAATATCGCGGCCCTCCACATTTCCGATAAAATGGAAGGAGGCTTGCTCCATCAGCGGGTAAGCGGCTTTGACCAGAGCATTCCCTTTTTCGGCTTCCGCCCCGATATTGACGAGGCCGACACGGGGCGTTTCAAGTCCGCGGACCGTTTTCATATAAGCGCTGCCCATCACGCCGAACTGGGGGAGATATTGAGGAAGGCTGTCCACGTTTGCGCCGCAGTCGATCAGGCAGAAAAAATCCTTTCCATTGGGCAGAAGGGGCGCGAGCGCCGGACGGTCGATCCCCTGAATCCGGCCCAGGCGGAACATGCCGCCGGCCAGCGTAGCGCCGGTGGAGCCGGCCGATACAAAGGCATCGGCTTCCCCCTCCCGAACTGCCAGCATGCCCATCACGACGGCGGACTGCTTTTTTTGCCGAACGGCCATCACGGGCGCATCGTGATTGGTGATGATATCAGGCGTATCGACAAGGAGGATGCGTTCGCGCACGTCCTCGGAATCGGTCAAATAGGGCTCGATCGCCGAAACAGTACCGGCCAGCGTGATTTTAAGGTCAGGATCAGCCCGAAGCGCCTCCAGCGCGCCCAGCACGGTACATTCCGGCGCGTTATCGCCGCCCATCGCGTCCAAATACACATGACGCATTGACATAACAGCTCCTTTTTCGGGTTTGAAATCAAGCGTACAATCAGTTCATGCATATAAACTGACACCATATACTATCATAAATCGCCCATTGTTGCAAGGCGTTATCCGAAAGGCGCTGCCATCTATTTTGTTGCGCACCCGCGTGATTTTCCAGTGTCATTTTATTGACACAGACTGGAAATCAGCGTATACTCAAACCATCAAATTCAAAGGAGGTGTCTGGTCCATGGACGACGGAAGATGTCAAGTCGGCGATGAGGTGCCGCGATCATGCCGTCGTGCCGTGAACGGCACCGTCTGATTCGGCGTGCTCCAATAAAAGCCTTCTGAATCCTGACATCGTAAAACACCGTCGGCCCAACAGTGCTTGATCGCTGCTGGCGCTTTGTTTTGCATAAAAGAAAAGCCATGAAATGTGGAAGGAGTGACGACCTTTGGATTGGGAAAAAATGGAGGAGCGCTTGCTGACCCTCCTGAATACGTGTAAGCACAGCGAGCTGCGCGGCGCCTTGATGATGCTCAACGAGGTGGATATCGCGCGGTTCATGGAAACACTGGATCGGGAGAAGCTGCTGCTTACGTTCCGGGTGCTTCCCAAGGATATCTCGGCGGATGTATTTGCTTATATGTCTCCGGAGCAGAAGCAGACCCTGATCGAGTCGATCGGCGATAATGAGATCCGATCCCTGATCGAGGATATGTTCCTGGACGACGCCGTCGATTTTTTGGAAGAGCTGCCCGCGAACGTTGTCAAGCGCGTTTTGCAGAATACCAGCGAAGAAAAGCGGAACCTGATCAATCAATTCCTCCGTTATCCGGAAAATTCCGCCGGCTCGCTGATGACCATCGAGTATCTGGAGCTCAAATCGGGCCTGACCGTCCGCGAGGCGATGGAGGTCATCCGCAAGACGGGTCTCGACAAGGAAACTATTTACACCCTGTATATCATTGACGATGCCCGGCGCCTGATCGGCATCCTGCCGCTGAGGACGCTGATCCTGTCCCAGGACGACGTGAAGATCGACGATATCATGGACGTCAATCCGATCAGCGTCAAAACCCTGGACGATCAGGAAAAGGTCGCTGAGACCGTTCGCGAGTACGACTTGATGACGATGCCCGTCGTGGACAATGAAAACCGTCTGGTGGGTATCATCACTGCCGACGACGTCATGGACGTCATCGAAGAAGAAAACACCGAAGACTTTGAAAAGATGGCCGCTTTGACGCCCTCTGAAGAGGAGTACCTTAAGACCTCTCCATGGCAGCTGGCCAAGAACCGCTTGCCCTGGCTGCTGATCATGGCGACGGTCGCCATCTTTACCGGCATGATCATCACCAACTATGAAGACCTTTTGAGCGCGTCGGCAATGGGTATCGTGCTGACGGCCTGTATTCCCATGCTGATGGATACGGGCGGAAACTGCGGCAGCCAAGCTTCCACGCTGGTCATTCGCGGTATCGCGCTGGGCGAGATCGAGTTCAAGGATCTCGGAAAGGCATTGTGGAAGGAGATCCGGGTCGGTCTGATCGTCGGAGGGATTCTGGCCGTATTTACGTTTGCCCGCGTTTATTTGGTCAATCATGGATCGATCCCGGTATGTTTTATTGTAGCGTCCGCACTTTTCTGCACGGTGATTTTGGCAAAATCTCTGGGATGTATCCTGCCGCTGACGGCCAAGAAGCTGGGCTTTGACCCTGCTCTGATGGCGAGCCCACTGATCACAACCATCGTGGATATGGCCTCGCTGACCATTTATTTTACGATCGCCACGACCATCATGCGTATGAATGGGCTTTGATAAAGGAGTAAACAGTGTTAGGCATACTGTTCTTCCTGTTATACGCCGCGGGCGGTTATTGGACCGTCCGCTTCCTGCTGCCTGATAAATCGCCGATCATCCGGGGCTGGCTGGGGGTCAGCCTCGGCACGCTCATGATGATGTGGTTTCCGGCGCTTGCGGCATTTTTCTTTGATTTTACACTAACAGCGCATATCGTTTCCCTGCTGCCTCTTTGCCTGGCAGTGCTGTTGAGCTGGTGGCTTCGGGATCGGCGCGCGGTCAGGAAATGGTCGCAGGAGGACGCCTTATCCATCCGCCTGCTGCTGGCCGTCGCGCTTCCGTTGACGGTCCTCGGCATGTATTTGGTGTGGACGCATGATCTGAGGCCGGCGTCGGATGGCACACTGCATACGGGTCAGGCTACCTACGGAGATCTGAATCTTCATCTTTCCATCATCACTTCCCTGCGAAACGCCAGCTTTCCTCCGGACTATTCGATCCTGCCGGGCGCTAAACTCTCTTACCCATTTTTGACCGACAGCTTTACCACAAGCTTTATGCTGGGGGGATTGTCGCTGCGCGGCGCGCTGCTTGTATCCTCCTTTATTATGCTGGCGCTCGTTTTTGTTGGCTATACGTTGCTGTGCGTCAAGCTTTGTGAAAAAAGAGGAGCCGTTTGGCTGGCGATCCTGCTATTTTTCATTAACGGCGGCCTGGGATTTATCTATCTATTGGATATGCAGGGCGTATCCAAGGCATATTACCTGACGGGGGACGTATGGGCCGCGTTTGACGGAGGCAGCGTATACGGTCTGGAGGCGCAGAATGGGCTGCAAAGCATGGAAGGCCTCTGGGGGAGGCTGCGCAACGTCCTCGAAGGCTGGTATCAAACGCCGACCAATCACGCGGAATTTGATACATATAATTTGAGATGGAGCAATGTGATCGCCGACATGCTGATCCCCCAGCGGACGACGATGGGGGGCTGGAGCATGCTGATCCCCTGTCTGTGGCTGGCAGTTGATTTGGGCTGGGAACAGTTGGGAATGGAAAAGTCAAAAATGAGCCTGAACGCCACGCGCGGCAGTGTCGTTCGGACGGCCGTGCTTCTTGGCGTAATGGGCGGCGCTTTGCCGATGATCCATACTCATTCCTTTGCGGCGCTGGGTTTCGCCTCTTTGGGTTTTTTGCTGTATACGGCGTATCGCTGTATTCGGGCGAAGCAATACCGTCCGATCCTTGCCTGGGGCTTATATGGCGCGCTCGCGCTTATGCTTGCGCTCCCTCAGCTCATGACTTGGACATTCGCGCAGGCGTTTTCGGAAACGGAGAGCACGCAATCCTTTATCACCCTTCAATTTAACTGGGTGAATAATATGGCCGACGGCACCTTCCTCGCGTCGGACGGAGAGGGCGTAGCGCTGAAGGATTCGTACCTGTGGTTTTATATAAAAAACGTTGGGCTCCCTTTTATACTGCTTTTGCTTGCTTTGCTCGAGAAAAAGCCGAAGCGGCGTTTTCTTGCTTCGGGCGCGTTTTTGATTTTCCTTCTGGCGGAAAACATTCGTTTCCAGCCCAACATCTATGATAACAATAAGTTATTCTATGTCTGGTATATGCTGATGGCGCCGCTGGCCGCGGATTATGCCGCAGAGCTCTTTGAGCGCTTGCATGGGCTCAGGTCACGTTATGTGATCGCCGCGCTGTGCTGTTTCGTTTTCTTTTGTTCGGGCGGGCTTTCTATCGCGAGAGAATGTGTCAGCGATTATCAGCTGTTCGGCGAGGAGGATATTGAAGCAGCCGCCTTTATTGAGACGGAGACTCCTGAACACGCGGTATTTATGTCGTACACGCAGCAT
Organism: Clostridia bacterium; assembly: GCA_017469085.1. Taxonomy (GTDB): domain Bacteria; phylum Bacillota; class Clostridia; order Christensenellales; family Aristaeellaceae; genus UBA4246. Next base: position 12,331 of record JAFUHB010000045.1, on the reverse strand, counting down.
ATCAATCCGGTCTTTGCCTTGGCAGGCAGGGATGTGGTGTGCGGCCCCGATCTATGGCTGTATTGGCACGGCTTTGACACCGGAACGAGACAGGCCGATATCCGGCGCTTCTATACCGACCCGGCCGGCAATGTGGATATCCTGCAAAAATATGGCGTGCAATATATTATGATCGGGCCATATGAACGCTCCAATCTCAGCGTCGATGAGGCTGCTATTCAGAAACTCTATGAATTGGCGTTTGAAAGCGAATATGCGGAGATACGCATCTATCGGGTGACGGACGCTGCGTGAGAGGAAAGACGGGTGTCATGAAGCGAAACAATCAAGTAAGCGCGTTGATCGTGCTGTTCCTTTGTCTGACGATCGGGTGCGCTTTCGGCGTGGCCAGGGCGGAGGATTTGCCTTTCCGGCAGCAGCGCGGGTATACTGAGCGCGTTCGGCTTTATCTGCCCTCTGTCCTGTCCGATGAGCTGACCTGGATCGAGGAGGATATTTTCTTTGACGCCGAGGGTACGCCGGAGGAAGCGTTGCTCCGCGAGCTGCTGTCGCACCAGGATACCGATCGGACTGCGGCATGGCCTGGCGGAGGCGAAATCACGCTGGACAGCGAATACGGTTACACCGATTCCTGCGGCGTGGCAACTGTCAACCTGGGCGCTGCTGCCTGGCGTCTGACGCCGACGGAACGCTTTGTATTAGGACAGGCGATCGCCGATACCCTGGCGGGGCTCGGAAGAGTGGACGCGGTGAACCTGCTGATCGACGGAAGGAGCTTCGGCCTGGATGAAGAGGGCAATATCCCTGTCGGCTGTTTCGTTCCGGACGCGGCGGACGACCCCACTTATCAGCTGAGCCGGCTGATTGCCCAGCGCGCTTCCCTGAGCGGCGGCGAGACGCGATTTCGGGCGAATACAGCGATCTATTATCCGTCGCGGGCCGGGCACGGCATCATTGGCGAGCGGCGCACCATTGCGTATGAGAGCCTTCAAACGGAGGATATCACGCAGACGCTGCTGGAGGCGATGAGCGGCCCGCCGGAGACGATCCAGGGCTCAGCCGAAATGCCGGATTTGGTGAAGTTCTTGCTGAAAACGCCCGAGGTGACGCGGAACGTGCAGAACGAGCAGACGATCACGCTGACATTTTCGGAAAATCTGAATGAGGAGCTGAGCCAGCGCGGCGTTTTGAGATCGGTGTTTGCGGCGGCGATCGTGACGACGCTGACCTCTTTTTTGCCGGATACCTCAGTCTGCCGGATCGTGGTGGGGGAGGAAGCGATCAGCGGCATGGTGCCGGTGGGCATTTATGTAGGTCGTAATGAAACGCTGACTTTTGAGAACGGCGAGATGCATTGGCGGGATTTTTGCTATTTTCAGTTGACAAAATGCGACTTGTTTTTTGTAGACGATCAGGAGCGGCTTACGAGGTCCTCCCGATATTTGCCCAGCGCATGGGCGGACAGCCCTTATCGGCTGCTCAGCCAGCTGTTTGAAGGCCCCTCTTACTACGATTTCAGGGAGAACCTGAGCTCATCCCTGCCCGTTTATCTGACCGAGGAAGATATCCTGGATATTGGGCGTGACGGAGATCGTTTGTATGTGAATCTAAGCGGCGGTTTTCAGGGAGCATGCAGCAATTACGACAGCCGTCAAGAACAAAATGTTATTTTTGCTATCGTAAATACGCTGACAAATATTCCAAACTGTCGACGAGTGCAGTTTTTTATCGAAGGGGAATCGGTTGAAACGCTGAGCGGATCCATGTCATTGACAGGCTGGTTTATGCGTAACCCGGATTATCGTCCATAAGCTATCAAGCTGCTTCTTCCCAAATGATTGAAATCGATATTTGAAAATCGTGATCGCATGCAACGCGCCCGGCACCTTTCGATGCCGGGCGCGTAATAATCGGTTGCGAGGAGAATATTATTCGTCCTCATCCTCTTCAAGAACCGCGCTCTCGATGATCTTCTTGGCGGCGTCAGAGGGCATTTCCTCATAGCGCTCAAATTTCATCGTGAAGGAGCCGCGTGCCTGCGTCATGGAACGGAGATCGGTGGCATACTTAAACATTTCGCCCATGGGCACTTCAGCAGTTACGCGCTGCTGACCGTCGATTTGGTCCATACCCATGATCCTGCCGCGGCGCTTGTTCATGTCGCCCATGATATCGCCCATGTACTCGTCGGGAATGAATACCTCGACGTGCATGATCGGCTCAAGCAGGCAGGGAGAAGCGTCCGCGCAGCCCTTCTTATAGGCAATGCGGGCGGCGGTCTTGAAGGCCATTTCGGGAGAGTCTACCGGATGATAGCTGCCGTCGTACAGCTTGGCGTGGAGACCGACCATCGGATAGCCGGCGAGCACGCCTTTGACGATATTTTCGCGGAGGCCCTTTTCAACCGAGGGAATGAAGTTGCGGGGCACAGCGCCGCCGACCACTGCGTCTTCAAATTCAAACTGCACGTTCGTATCGCCGATCGGGGAGAACTCGATCCACACGTCGCCGAACTGGCCGTGGCCGCCGGTTTGCTTTTTATGACGGCCCTGGACAGAAACGGTCTTGCGGATGGTTTCACGGTACGGAATACGCGGGTCAGCCAGATTGGCGTTGGCGCCGAATTTGGTAGCCAGCTTATTGCGGATCACATCAAGATGCAGCTCGCCCTGGCCGGAAAGGAGCGTTTCGGTGGTTTCCGCGTTCTTTTCGACCTTCATGGAGGGATCTTCTTCCATCAGGCGGCTGAGGCCGGAGAATACCTTATCTTCTTCACCCTGCTTGGCGGCGGAAATCGCTTTGGAAATACAGGGTTCAGGATAGGCGATCGGGGCGTACTTGATGGGATTTGCCTGATCGCAGAGCGTGTCGCCGGAAGCGGTGAAACTCAGCTTGGAGAGAGCGGCGATATCACCGGCGTTGACGGTGGTCGCTGCCTGCTGCTTCTTGCCGCGGAGGAAGTAGAGACCGGCGGCCTTTTCCGCCTTCTCGGCATTGGCGTTGTACAGCGCGGTGCCGCTGGTCAGCTTGCCGGAGCATACACGGACCAGGGAGAGCTTGCCGACAAACGGGTCGGCGATCGTTTTGAATACAAATGCGGAGAAGGGCTCGCTGTCGCTGCAGGGACGTTCCACCGCTTCGTCGTTTTTGGGGTTGACGGCCTCGTATACAGTATGAGTGGGAGAGTGCATATAGCCTGCAATGGTATTGAGGAGGGTGGCGACGCCTACGCCGGTCAGCGCGGAAACAGGCACGACGGGTACGATGGAGCCGTCCTTCATACCGGCGCGGAAGCCCTGTACGATCTCATCGTGCGTCAGTTCTTCCCCTTCGAGGTATTTCATCATCAGGTCATCGTCGGCACCGGCGGCCGCCTCGGTCAACTCGGCCATCGCGTTTTCGATGTCCGCGGACATTTCGGCAGGAACGGGAATTTCCTTCCACTTTTTGTAAGCGCCTTCAAACGCTTTGTTTTGGAGGATGTTGACTACGCCGCGGAAATTCGCGCCGGAACCGATCGGCAGAACGAGGGGAACAACGCCAGTGGAGAATTTGGAACGCAGCTCTTCGACCACCTTGTTATAATCGGCGTTGTCGCGGTCCATCTGATTGACGATGAACATGCGGGCAACGTTGGGGGTCTTTCCGGCATTGGCCCAGGCCTTTTCCGCGCCGACGGTCACGCCGCTGACGCCGCCCACGACGATCCCCGCGGTCTCGACCACGCGCAGCGCGCCAAAGGCCTCGCCGATGAAATCAAAATAACCGGGCACGTCGATCACGTTGATCTTGTTGCCGTTCCATTCGATCGGCGCTACGGAGGCGCTGATGGAAATGCCGCGCTTGGTTTCTTCGGGATCGTAGTCGGAAACGGTGCTCCCGTCTTCGACCTTGCCCTGACGGTCAATCAGGCCGGCGGCATAGAGCATTGCCTCCGTCAGCGTGGTTTTGCCCTCGCCGCCATGACCCAGCAGCGCGATATTCCGGATATCCTTGGTTGCGAATTCAGCCATATTGATGCATCCCCCTAATTAATAGAATCAAAACGGTTTGCCTGCGTAAAAAATACCGCAGAATCAACAATAATTTTACCAAACAAACCATTATAATGCAAGGACTTTTTTAGGCGTCATTCAATCGTTTCGATGTCAAGGAGAATATTTACAGCGGAAAATGATTGTGATACAATATTCCTGCTTAGATCACGCAACAAGGGGAAATGTGTTATGGAAAACAAAGAAGAAGTAAAAAAGGTGCTTTTTTCCGCGATTCAGCCGACGGGAAATATTACGTTGGGCAATTATTTGGGCGCGCTTCGGAACTTTGTGCTGCTTGCCGATGATTATGACTGCCTCTTCTGCATTGCGGATTTGCATTCGCTGACAGTTAGGCAGGAGCCGGCGCTGCTTAGAAAGAATTCTCAATCCCTGGCCGCGCTGTATATCGCGGCGGGCATTGACCCAGAAAAGAGCCTCGTTTACTGCCAAAGCCACGTTCCTGAGCACGCCGAGCTGGCTTGGGTGCTGAACTGTTATACGTATATGGGCGAATTGTCCCGCATGACTCAGTTCAAGGACAAGAGCCAAAAGCACGCCGATAATATTAACGCTGGTCTCTTTGATTATCCCGTTTTGATGGCGGCGGATATTCTTTTGTATCAGTCGCATATCGTGCCGGTCGGTATCGATCAGAAGCAGCATCTGGAAATCTGCCGTGATATTGCGACGCGCTTCAACGGCGTTTACGGCAATGTGTTTACCGTGCCGGACGCTTATATCCCTAAGGCGACCGCCAAGATCATGAGCCTCGCGGAGCCGACTCGTAAAATGAGCAAATCAGACGCCGAGGACAGCTTTATCGCGATCTTGGATACTCCGGATGTGATCCGACGGAAATTCAAGCGCGCCGTGACAGATTCGGAAACTGAGATTCGGTACGATCCGGACAATAAGCCCGGCGTATCCAATCTGCTCAGCATCATGGCCGCCTGTAAGGGAACCACACCGGAAGAAGAGGCGGCCGCACTGGCGGGCCAGGGGTACGGGACGTTAAAGGCTGCGACGGCGGAGGCCGTGATCGAGATGCTCGCCCCGATCCAGCAGCGTTATAACGAATTGATCCAGGACAAGGATTATCTAAACGGCGTGCTGAAGGCGAATGCGGAAAAAGCGCATTATCCGGCGCAAAAGACGCTGCGCAAGGTATACAAAAAAATCGGTCTCTATCAGCTGTAAGGAGAGAAGAGATGGAAAAAATCAAGCTTTTCTGCGAGAGCCCGAATCGAGAGGATCTGACGGCGGTCGTTTGGCTGCCGGATGGGAAGCCTCGCGCCTTTATTCAGATCCTGCATGGAATGGCCGAGCATATCGAGCGTTATGACAGGACGGCGACAGACCTGTGCCGGTATGGTTATGCGGTCGTGGGGCACAACCATAAGGGACATGGTCCGGAAACGCCCAAGGAGGAGCTTGGCTATTTTTACGAACGAGAGGGTTGGAGCAAGCTGGTTGAGGATGCGCATGCCGTGTCTGACGCTATTCGTTCTCGATATCCCGGCGTTCCGCTGGTGGTGCTGGGCCATTCGATGGGCTCCTTTGTGGCGCGCGAGTATGTGATACGATACGGTGACGAAATTGACGCGCTCGTTCTGTCCGGAACTGGTTGGCATCCGGCGGGACTTTGCACGACGGCCGGCTTGCTGGCAAAATGCTGCAACCGGAAGCGCCCTGCTAAGCTGGTCGACCGTATCGCCTTCTCCGCCAACAACAAACCATTTGAGCCGGCGCGAACTCCGTTTGACTGGCTGAGTCGTGACAAACAGGAAGTGGATAAATACATCCAGGATGATTACTGCGGCTTTGTGTTTACCGGCGCCGCCTTTGCGGATATGTTCGGCGGCCTAAAGGAATTGACGAAGCTGGAACGGCTGGAGGATATCCCCCATACCCTGCCCATCTATTTTATGTCCGGAGATAAGGACCCGGTTGGCAATATGGGCAAAAGCGTGCATGAGGTGGCCCGGCAATTTAAGCAGGCAGGCGTCACTGATGTAACGGTACATCTGTACGACGGTGCGAGGCATGAGCTGTTCAACGAACTGAATCGGGATGAAGTGATCCGTGATTTGGTAAGTTGGCTGAACGAAAAAATCAAAGCCTGAGGAAGAGGTGAACCAGATGGTTTCCATGTATCCTGGCGATATCACAAAGGTTCACGGCATTCGGGTTGGCCAGTCGGAAAGCGAGACAGCAAAGACAGGCGTGACCGTGGTGCTCTGTAAAAAGGACGGAGCGATCGCCGGCGGGTCCGTGCGCGGCGCGGCCCCCGGAACGCGGGAAACAGATCTGCTGAAGCCGGGCAACCTGGTGGAGCGGGCGCATGCCGTTGTCCTGGCCGGAGGCAGCGCTTTTGGCCTGGATGCGGCTGGCGGCGTGATGCGATATCTGGAGCAAATGGGGCGAGGGCTGGACATGGGAGATGCGATCGTTCCGATCGTCCCGGCCGCGGTCTTGTATGACCTTGCCGTCGGAGACGCCAAGATCCGCCCAGACGCCGCGATGGGCCGCGCTGCCTGTATGTCCGCCAGAAAGGGCTTGGAGCAGGGCCGGCATGGAGCAGGTGCCGGCGCGACCGTCGGCAAATTGGTCCCGGGCGCGGTGCCGCAGGCAGGCGGCATTGGCAGCGCCTCCATTACGCTGCAGGAGGGCATTACGGTTGGCGCGATCATGGCAGTCAATGCCGTAGGCGATGTATACGATCCGAGCAGCGGCAGCGTAATCGGCTGCGCGCATTTGCCGGACGGCACGGCGATCACGGCGGAGAGCCTTTTGTGGGGCACCGCTCCGGCTCCTCAGCATATCCGGATCCCGGCTCCGGGGAGCAATACGACGATCGGCGTCGTGGCTGTCGATTGCAAGCTGACCAAGGCGCAGGTGAATCGCCTTGCGGATGTGGCGCACGACGGATTGGCGCGGGCCATTCGTCCGGTTCATACGCAGATGGATGGCGATACTATTTTTGCGCTCGCGACCGAGCAGGTGGATCGGGAGATCAATTTCGTTAAGCTCTGCGCCGCAGCGGCTGAGGTGACGGCGCGCGCCGTCGCCAACGCGATCCTGGCATCACGATGATCCTGGGCGTCGGCGTGGATTTGTGCAGGATTTCGCGGATGGAGGCTTCGATTGCCCATCCGCGTTTTTTGCAGCGCGTTTTTTCGGAGCATGAGCGGCAATATATTCTTGAAAAGAATCGCGTCGGGGCGCAAAGCGCAGCCGGCTTCTTTGCAGCGAAGGAGGCCCTTTTGAAAGCGTTGGGAACCGGCATCGTTCAGACCGATCTTTCCGTGATAGAAGTGCGTCATGATGAAGCTGGGGCGCCTTACTATCAAATGAACGAAGAGATCGAACGGCTGCTTTATGCAAAGGGAGCGAGCCGAGCGCACCTAAGCATCTCTCACGATGAGGATTACGCCGTAGCCTTCTGTGTATTGGAGGGATAAGCATGCTGGAGGTTGTAACACCGAAGGAAATGCGGAGCGCAGAACAGGCGCTCTTTGAGGAAGGCGTACCTTCCTTACTGGTCATGGAATCAGCTGTCCGCAGCATCTATGAAAGGATGCGGGAGAGCCTTGGAAGCATGATCGGTAAAAAGGTATTGATTGCCGCCGGTCCGGGCAATAACGGAGGGGACGGCCTGGCGCTTGCAAGGTTTTTAGCGGCGGATCACGCAAACGTTTCGGTGCTGCTGCCTAAGCATCCAAAGACAAAAGAGGCGCAGGCAAATCTGGCATACTGTCAGACGCTGCTGATACGCATTTTCGCACCGGGAGCGGATGATGCGGAAGAAATCGATCCCGTCTGTTTTGACAGGGCCTTTGCGGATGATTACGATTATGTGGTCGACGCTTTATTTGGGACCGGTCTGGACCGCAAGCTGACAGGCATATACGCAAAATGCGCTCAACGGATCAACCAGATGTCCAACCGTGCAGCAATCCTTTCGATCGATATTCCATCCGGCTTGAACGGTGAAAGCGGGCAAGTGAACGGCGGAGAACATACCGGAGTATGTATTTGTGCGAATAAAACATATGTGTTAGGAAAACCGAAGAACGGCTTGCTGCAAATCTCGAGCGTCAGATACACCGGAAAACTGATCCATTGCCCCTTTGAACCGATCAGCGGCCGGAGAATAACGAAAGAACAGACTGAAGTATGGCAGCTGGAAGAGGCTGATCATATCCATTGGATTGAAGAGAGGAGGCGTTCTTTCCATAAAGGAAACGCCGGTCGAGTTTTGATTTATGCCGGCTCTATGGGTATGGCGGGCGCGGCCGCTATGGCGGCAAGAGCTGCTCTTCGCGCGGGCGCCGGTCTGGTAACGCTCGCTGCTTCGGCCGGCTTGATCCCCATTTTACAGACTTTGGTACCAAACGCGATGTGCGCCGAGCTTGAAAGCGCCGTTCAAAATCCGCCCAAGCATGATGTGTTTGTCGCTGGATGCGGTATCGGGACCGATGAAGAATCGCTTCGGCGTTTGAATCTGCTTCTTGCGAATGAAACCGGTCCGGTGATTTTAGACGCTGATGCGCTCAATATCATTGCAAAAGATAAGATCAAATTACCGGATCACACCATCCTGACGCCTCATATCGGAGAGGCGGCGCGTTTACTGAAAACGGATGTCAACGCTGTTATGTTGGATCCGATTCAGGCTGCCCAGACCATCCTTGCGGAATATCATGCGCATACGGTTGTGTTAAAAAGCCATTACACTTATATCGTGCAATCCGGGAAGGTTTATATCTGTACCTCCGGTTGTCCGGCGCTCGCAAAAGGGGGGAGCGGCGACGCGCTTTGCGGCGTCATGGCCGCTCTGACAGCGGAAAAAAACGCATCCGAGCAAGCGGATGCGTATAAAGGGGAGCAGTGGTTATCTGAATATGCCGCGGCAGCCTGCCTGTGGCTGGGCTTGGCCGGGGAGGAGGCGCAAAGCCAATGGGGAGATCGGGGAGCCTTGACCGGAGATGTGATCGATCGGCTGCCCTTTGTACTCTCTCGGCTTCGCGAACGATACGGAAGGGCTGATATAGTTCGATAAAACGCACGCGCCTTATTGGGGCGCTCCCCATAGGCCGCGCAGCCACTCCGCCGCAAGCTCAGGCCAACGGCTGACGTCCGGCGTATCCTGCGCAAGGCCCAGGCCGTGGGGACCGTGTGGGAAAATGTGCAGGGAAAAAGGAATCTGATGATCGGCCAGAGCCGCCGCCAGCATTAAGCTGTTTTGCACGGGGACGGAGGCGTCGTCCGCGGTGTGCCACATAAAGATAGGCGGTGCATTGGAGGCGACCTGTTTTTCCAGCGAATATCGCTCCTGGAAAATCGGATCGTCGGCATGCTCCGCCAGCAAGGCCCGGCGAGAGCCCCGGTGGGTAAATTCTCCCATGGTGACGACGGGATAGCAAAGGATCGCCGCGTCAGGACGGGCGCTCACACGTTCCACAAGGTTATCCGCGCCTGGATCACCTGCCCATTGCTCTGAAAAAAGCGCGGTGCATCCGGCCAAATGCCCTCCGGCGGAGAAGCCGAGGATGGCGATCCGGTCAGGACGGCAATGGAGCTTTTTTGCGTGATGTCGGATCAGTCTAATGGCGGACGAGGCGTCCTGCAGGGGTATCTTTTCATCGTGATAGGGCGCAAGACGATAACGCAGTACGGCGGCGTGAAAGCCGTGCCGATTGAAGGACTGGGCGATCGGCTCTCCCTCGTGGTCAGCCAGGTGCGTATAACCGCCGCCGGGCAGGATCAGGACCAAGCTGTCGGCTCCGGCGCAGGGGTAATAGGTAACGCTCGGGGCAGCCGATGAGCTGCTTACCTTGGCCGCTGCGGGCTCTTTGTCAGATAAAATCAGCTGTATCATTTTTTTTGCGTTTTCAGTGCCAAGAGCACCTTTTTCAGGCATTCTTCCTTGGTCTGTCCTCCTCCGCACGGAATGATCAAATCGGCATATTTTCGGAACAGTGGATTCCTTTCGTCATACAATTCCTGAATGGAGTAGCCGTTTTTCATGACGATGCCTCGGGTGCTCAGATTGTGAAGTCGGGGCAATAGTTCGTCGAAGGGAATATCCAGGTAAATGACCAGGCTGCTTTTCTTCAGGTACGCCATGGCCGCATCGCTGTAAACGGCGCTGCCGCCCGGAGAGATCACGGTATTGGTTACGTCGACGCCCAGCAGGACTTCCTGTTCGATTTCAAGGAACCGGTCGTTTCCTTCGGCGTCGATAATTTCCTGCAGGCGTCTGCCTTCGCGCTGCTCGATTGTCAGATCGGTGTCCAAGAAAGACATGCGCAGCCGCTTGGCCAGCAGCCTCCCTACCGTGCTTTTTCCGGAGCCGGGCATCCCGACCATGACGATATTGGTGTACATAACTTAGCTACTCCTATGATCTCGAAAGAAAAGGCGGGGCCGGACGGCCCCGCCTTGGACTTTGGCGACGCCCAAGCGTTGAGGGATAGAGAGAGTCAGATATTGGTGAAGCTGACAAACTTTTCCTTGGGCGCGGCGGCCTTTTCAGCGCTGACCTCTTCCAGGGTCAGCAGGTCACGGCCGTCAGGATCGGTCGTTTTATGGCAGCGTGCTTTGAGCTTGATAAAAGTGTTTGGATTGGGTCGCTCCGTTCCCTTGCAGATCCAGCCGGCCTTCTGAATGTCATTGGCGCAGCAGGTCATTGCGTAACGGCCAAAATAATAAAAGCCGCGAGATAGCTGCGCGTGGGGGAAGGGCTGCCCGATCAGGCTGACGAGCTTGCCGTCATAGCGCTCCGGATGCTCCATGGAGTCCAGGTACAGCGTGCCAAATTGATCGTCGCTGACTTCGATCACGGGAGCGTTGACATCGTAAGGCAGATCCTCGTCGGAAACACCGTCCTCCGTCGTACCATCCAGGTTTTCAAACAGAATGGTCGCGGTCGGATTCATGGCGCGAAGCTGGCGGCGCCAGGAGCTTTTGTTAAAGTCGGGACCGCAGCGGTTGATCAAAATAAGATCGGATTCTTTCATGGGATCGGTCAAGATCTTCCGCATATTGACCATATAATTATCGAACGTCGTTGCGTCCGCCAGCGTAATGACCTGTACCCACTCCCAACGCGGCGGCATGCGAACGCGGCTTAAATATTCGATGCCCCAAATCGAGTTATATTCAAAGATGACTCGCTCCGGCTGATAGGTTTTATTGAGCTCTTTCAGACGAAGGCTGCTTAGTTCCTCCTGCTCGGACAGCATGACAAGATCGGCATGATACTTTTTCAGAAAGTCCGCCTCAAATTCATTTTCGCCGTCCTCGCAACAGATGACCAGCGTCCGCTGTCCGGAGGAAAAGCCCTCGTCGGACAGCATGGACTGGATCATGGTTGTTTTCCCGCTTTCCAGGAAGCCGGTCAGCATATAAACCGGGATGAACTCCTGCTCACTCATACCTGAAACAACTCCCGAAGCGCCTTTTCTTCAATCCCAACGCCAATCACGCAGAAGCGGCCGGTATAATCCGCGGCGCTTTCCCGGAACTCGGCCTCGCCGGGCACATAGTCAAACTGGAACCAGCTGCCGTCGGGCTGCTGGAGAACGCCCTTTGCGCGCAGGATCCGGCCATATTCCTCCTCATCGGAAAGCGCATCGAGCTTTTTCTGGATCTCGTCCTGTTCATAGCGGTTGGCGGTTTCTACGCCGATATTCTGGAAGATCTCATCGGCGTCATGCTCGCCATCGTGGTGATGATGATGGTGGTGATGTTCATGCTCGTCGTGATGGTGTTTATGCTCATCATCCTCGTCATCATCATGATGATGCTCATGATGCTCATGCTCATCCTCATCGTCGTCGTTATGGTGGTGATGATGCTCATCGTGTTCGTGTTCATCCTCATCATCGTGATGATGATGGTGATGCTCGTGCTCGTGCTCGTCCTCATCCTCGTCCTCATCTTCAAGAGGCGGGAACTCGATCGGCTTGCCGTTTTCGATCACATCCAGCAGGAAATCGGCATCCATTTCATCCCAGGGGGTGGTAACGATGCGGGCGTCTGGGTGAACCTCCTGAATCAGGGCACGGCTTTTCTCCACGCGGTCGGCGCTCAGCAGCTGTGTACGGCTGAAAATCACCGTCGAGGCGCTCTTGACCTGATCGATAAAGAATTCGCCAAAGTTCTTCAAATACATCCGGCATTTGCCCGCGTCCACCACTGTGGCGCTGCCGCCAACCACGATATCCGTATGGCGCTGCTTGGCTTTTTCAACGGCGGAAAGGATCTCGCTCAGCTTTCCAACGCCGATG
>JAFUHB010000044.1 GCA_017469085.1 Clostridia bacterium | reverse complement strand
TTTCCCTCAAAGGACGCAATGCAAGCATCGGAAAAGACCTCGTCCTCCGTGCGAATCACTTCCACGATGCCGTTGGGATCATCGTCCGTAATGCCGAGCTCAGACCTGAGATACTGCTGCATACCCGTCCGGGCGATCGGCACATCGAAGCAGATCAGGTAGCCCTCCGGCGTCATCGTCATGTGCTCGCTGATCCGGGAGCCGTAGAATGCACGCATTCTTACTCACCCCGCAGATAGACGACGATTTTTTCCACGCCTACGCCCTGGAACAGCGGATTGTCGCCGTTGACGATGCTGGTGAACATGCGGGCCGATGCTTCAATCGTAAGCACCTTGCCAGCCTCCGTTTTTTCGGGCTGGGAAATATACTCCCCCGCCTCGATATCGGGCGCTACGGGCGCAGAATCGGCAGCAATGGCGGTTTCCTCGGTCAGCTTCTTGTTGGTGCTGTTTTTCGACATGGTTTTTCCCCCTTTCTTATTGTCTGACGTCTGACACGCCAAACAGGCGTTTGAAATCATCAAGGTCGCGGACTGTGTAGATAGCCCCGTCCTTGTGCGCCTTGAGCGGAAAATGCAAAATGCTGAAGGATGTTACCGACCTGGCGATACACCGGCAGTTGAAAATACATCCGGGGTGATATGCCCCGTAGTCTCTTTCCTCCCCTGCCAGCTTCTCGGGGTTGGGCGGATCGCTCCAGCGGCAGACGACGCCTTCCATGATCTGATGCGATTTGCGCACCCTGTCGCCGTCCCCAGCGGTGCGCCAGATATAAAAGCCGAAGCCAGCGGCCTCAGCCCTGGCTTGCTTTAGCGCGGTGGCCGCCTTGGAGGATTCGGTGCGTGCGATCCGCCGCGCCTCGAACTCCCGCAAGCTCGGCTGCTTCTGTAAGACTTCCTTGGTGATTTCCTCCGGACGCAGCCCTTCGGCGTAGCGCTGTTTTGCGATCTCGGACAGCTTCGCGGCCATGTTCTGCGGCACGGTCTTAATCAGTCTGGCGTTTTCCTGGACCATCTGCTCGACGGCCTGGCCTACGGCGGAATTGGTCAATTCGTTGTTCAGCGCCTTGTAGATGGCTTTCCCCATGCTGGACGCCGAAGCGGCTGCTTGCCAGGACTTACGCTCGCCGGCAGCGAGCATCGTGATAGAGCTTCGGGCGGCGGCTTCACACATCCGGGCAAATTGCGGTGAATTGGCGATGGTGTTCAGCGTCCTTATGATTTCCGCCGGGTCGGTCAATCCGGCGGTGGCCTGTTCCGTTGCTTTGAAGATGGCGTTGAGCAGACGGCGGTAGCGGGCCTCGACGCGGCTGCGCAGCTGCAGGTCGAAGGTTTCGGGCGCTCTGCCTTTCGCTTTGCGCAGTTCTTCCAGCAGGTAGTCCCGCTTTGCGGGGCTGGCGTGCTGTTCGATGTATGCCTCGTAATCGAATGGCTTCGGGCTGGGCATCAGATCACCCCGCTATTGGACGTCTGCTCCGTTTCCTGCGCAGGGGCCGGAGGTGTGGGCTGCACGGTGGTTGGGAAGCCTTCAAGGCCAGCGTCCGGGATCATGCCGTCGGCGGCGTCGATATCTTCATCGGTGATGTTGTCGTAAGCGCCCGTGAAGCTGCTTGTCTGCCGCAGCTCCTTGAGGGCAATCTTCTGGCTGATCACATTGCCGCTGTATGCGGTGACGATGGCCTGAGTATATTTCAGCATCAGGTCAGCGCGTTCGGCTTCGCTACTATCCCGGATTGGCTCAAACTCGAAATTGAGGTCATCGGGGATGGCCCCCCAAACACTGATCGCCATCACGGGGAGCAGCTTTTCCAGAATGGGCCGCAGGTCGCTTTCCTGGAGCTGGTGGACGTGATCGTAATAGTTGGTGAGATCGCTTTCGCCCGTGCTGTTCATCCCGGCAGGGGAGCGGCCAAACAGCTTTGTGACCGGGATTTCCGCCGCGCCGGCCACGTCCAGCATGAACAGCTCGTAAACGTCAGACAGGCCAGCAAAGGTGTACTGGTTGGTCTGAAACTCGTCGTCCTTGTCCATGACATTGAGGCCCATATTGGACAGGAGCGCGTTTTGCATTTCAAGGGTCCGGTAAAGCTCCCGCTGTGTCTCAGGGTCAGTGGTAGCGAGAAGCTCGCCCAGGTCGCCCATTTTGTAGGTCTTGATGTTGGCCTGCCAGATCAGGTGCGCCACGTTGGCCGATGTGCTGTTACGCTTGGTGAGCTCGTTGTAGACGTGCTCGATCTCGCTCATGCCCCAGTAGTTTTCGGCGATCCTTTCGGTGTATGGGAGCTGGCGGCCACGGAAGGGAAGCACGCGACTGTGGTGGACACGGATCCCGTTGGCGAGCTCCGTTTCAGACACGCAGAAATTGTAATATTCCGGCGTGCCGAAATCCGGGTCGCTGATATCCTGCACCAGCCCCGTATCGGGATAGACGCCGTTCCAGCGATCCACGATGATAAGCCCCTTGAACTGCCCGGGCATGATCAGGTTAAGGTCAAGCGGCTGGTCGAGCATGTCTTCCTGCCCCTCAATGACCATGATCCCGGCGGCTCCGCCATACAGTCGGCCCCACTTCGCGCCCTCCAATATCCGCTCGCGGATGTGCAGCCTGCGCTCCATCGTCTCGAAGGCCTCGATCTGGTCCGGCTGCATCTGAGAGGTCAGCTTGTACCAGTTTTTGGTCATATCCTTCGGGATGGTATCGACAATCCGCCCGGCCAGCCATTCCGTGCGGTACAGGCTGTTAAGCAAGGCGTAATTCTGCGTCATGCGGGCCAGCGGGTACATGCCAGTTTCGGCAAGGTTCATCTGTCCGAAACCCAGGCGGGCCATAGGATTGGAATAGCTGTCAACGGCCCGCCGTCTCTTGGGCGGCGGCGTCTTGGGCCTCGGCGTGCTGGGCGTAATACTGTCGCGAATGACGCGATTTTGCCTTTTCAATTCTCCGTTCCTCCTTTCTTGTCGTATCTCCGTTTTGGCCTCCACCGCTCGATGCCGTACCGCATGGCCGCCATCGCGTCGTCGAAGATCTCCACGGGTTCATCCTCGTACTGCCCCGTCTTTTTGTTGAGGACATACTTCCATTGCCTGATCTCTCGAATGAAGTTGGTGCAGGACGGGTGTATGTGAATCTTCCTGCGCTTCAGCCAGTCGATCTGCGCCTTCACGCTGTCGCGCTCTTTCTCGACGGCTTCTGCACGGAAGCCAGCGCGTCGCCAGGTCTTGATGCTGGCCGGTTCCGCGCTGTCACAGTACATATGCAGGTGGGTGGGAAGCTCTTGCCGCTTGGCGATCTCGATGATCTCGTCTTTGTCCTTTTCGTAGACGTAAATCTCCGAGCAGATATACAGCTCGCCATCTTTGATCCCCATGAGCAGGATCGCGTTGGCATGGTTGAAGCCGAAGTCCTGGCCGATGCTCATACCGTCGAAATATTCCTCACCCGTAGGAAAGTCCTCGATGACATAGCGGGTCAGGATCAGGCCGCCAAGCTCGCCCCATTCGCCCAGGCCGTACACACGATAGCCCTCCGGGTCGATCTCTTTGCGCTCCATCATGCGGGCGTGGTACGCCTCGTCGATGAAGCGGTTGTCCAGGTAGGTGCTGTGGCTGATGAAGATGCTGTCACTCTTGTAATCAAAAAAGCGCCCCTTGATCCAATGGGAGGCGCTCACGGGGTTGAAGGAGCCTGTCAGCTGATAATACAGGTTCGGATTGTCCAATTCGCCGCGGAGACGGTCATCCAGGATTTCCACGTCCTCCTTGCGGAGCTCGGTCATTTCCTCGCACCATATCCATGTCAGCTTGCCGACGCTGAAAGCCACAGACTTGATTTTCTCGCGCTGCCGATCATCAGCCATGCCGCGGAAGATGATTTCCGCGCCGGTGTCCAGGCTTTGCAGGCGCAGGGGGCTTGTATTGATACGCCAATGCCTTTCCGCTGCCGCCCCGTAAATACGGTTGATGGCGGCCACAAGCTCGGCATAGGTAGAATATCGGTTCGTCTCGTCCACACCGCGCACGACCAGCAAATTGGCGCCACGGTTGCGCTTGTCGGACAGCTTGCAGATGTAGTCCTGGGCAATATTCACGCTTTTGCCGGAGCCTGCGGAGCCATAGAAGATACGGTAGCGCTTTCGGGTCAGGTTGGCGTCGCGAAAACAGGAATTGTAGCCGAGGCGAACTTCCTTCATTCCTCACCGCCCCCGTCCTGATCGTCGCCGTAATCGTATATGATGGTCACGCCGCCGCTGTCCTCGCCGGAGCCGTACTGCCTTTCGTGGCGGTCCTTTTCCATGTTGAACATGCCCTGCTTGATCTCATAGTCATTGATGGCGTTGATAATGCGCTGCTTCTCGCGCCGGACGCGGGTCAGCGCTTCGTCGATATCGTAAATCCGATCTATGACCGGGGCAATGGTGGTGTCGGTGGTGTCGGTGGTGTCGGTGTTTCCCTGTTTTACGTGCTCGGTGTGATGCCTGGTGATCTCG
>JAFUHB010000043.1 GCA_017469085.1 Clostridia bacterium | reverse complement strand
TCACCTCGATAGTATATTATACGTGCCATTATATTGTATTATATCCGGATGAAAAAAGCAAGCAAAACCTCTTGGATTTTCTTGCTTTCTCATGCACTTATGTGAGCTGAATTTGATGATCTATGTGGCAAAGTCGGGGGGACGTCCGGACAGGGCGTCCTTTTTGCTCGGGACCGCGGCGGGGGGATTGTTTTCGTTTTGTATTTGCCGCGGCGTCGCCTTGACACAACCGAGCGTTTTGCTATAATGAGCACACACGCGATGATCAAGGCGAGTATTCGGTATGGCGGCGCGAAGAGAGCCCTGCGGCTGGTGGAAGCGGGGAGGCGGCCTTCCGGTGAAGTTCCCCTTGTAAGCGTCCCGCTGAACGTGAAGCGTCACCTGTAGGCGGCGACGGCATCCGGCCGTTACCTACCGGAGGGCGGATCGAGCGTCCGTTCTGAAAGAGGCTGCGTTTCGCAGCGAAGCAAGGTGGTACCGCGGCCCAGGCCGCCCTTCGGAAATTCCGGAGGCTTTTTCTTTTTCCCATGCTTCCCCGCCGGTCCCCGGCAGAGAATATTATTTTACACGGAGGAAAACGGTTATGAAGAAGCTCCTTTCCATCGCCATCGCGCTCTGCCTGGTGCTGGCCCTGTCCGCCTGCGCGCTCGCGGAGGACAAGACCTATAACGTGGGCATCCTGCAGCAGCTGCAGCACCCCGCCCTGGACCTGGCCACGCAGGGCTTCAAGGACGCCCTCGTCGCGAAGCTGGGCGACAAGGTCGTCATCGACGAGCAGAACGGCTCCAACGACCAGAACGCCTGCGCCATCATCGCCGGCAACTTCGCCGCCGCGAACGTGGACCTGATCATGGCCAACGCCACCACCGCCCTGCAGGAAGCGGCCAACGCCACGATCAACAACCCCATCCCCGTGCTGGGCACCTCCATCACCAACTACGCGACCGCGCTGGAACTGGAGGTCAATCCTGACGGCTCCACCGGCATCAACGTTTCCGGCACCAGCGACCTGGCGCCCCTGGACGGCCAGGCCAACATGATCAAGGAGCTCTTCCCGGACGCCAAGACCGTGGGCCTGCTCTACTGCTCCGCCGAGCCCAATTCCGTGTTCCAGGCCGACGCCGTGGACGCCTATCTCAAGGAGCTGGGCTATGAGACCACTCGCTACACCTTCACCGACACCAACGACCTGACCAGCGTCGCGCAGCTGGCGACCGTCAGCGACGTCATCTATATCCCGACCGACAACACCGCCGCCAACAACACCGAGGCCATCGCCAACGTCGTGCTGCCCGCCAAGGTGCCCGTCGTCGCCGGTGAGGAAGGCATCTGCTCCGGCTGCGGCGTCGCCACGCTGACCATCAGCTACTATGACATCGGCTACGAGACCGGCCTCATGGCCTACGAGATCCTGGTGGAGGGCGCGGACGTCGCCGCCATGCCCGTGCGCTACGCGCCGCAGTTCACCAAGAAGTACAACGCCGCGAACGCTGCCGAGCTGGGCGTCGAAATCCCCGCCGATTACGCGCCCATCGAGTAAGCGAACCTCGGCGTAATGCCGTTTTATGACGCACGACTGGCAAGCGAAGCCGCATTCAGCGCGGCTTCGCTTCGCCTGTTCCTGACAGGGGGAAAAGTTTCTTGCAGATCGGACAGCTTTTGAACATGATGCCCGGCGCCGCGGCCCAGGGACTGATCTGGGGCGTGATGGCGATCGGCGTTTACATCACCTATCGCATCCTGGACATCGCCGACCTGACGGTGGACGGCTCCATCGCGACCGGCGGATGCGTGGCCACGGTGCTGATCGTGGCGGGCGTGAATCCCTGGGTGGCCATGCTTTGCGCCTTCCTGGCCGGCATGCTGGCCGGGCTGGTGACCGGTGTTTTTCATACGCTGATGGGCATCCCCGCCATCCTTGCCGGCATCCTGACGCAGCTTGCCCAGTATTCGATCGACCTGCGCATCCTGGGCAACCGGGCCAACGTGCCGGTCAGCGCCCGCAAATACCCGGTGGTCATTTCCCTGTCCAACGTGCTGCAGGCCACCCTGAATAACCCCATCCTCCTGCTCGCCATCATCACCGCGGTGCTCATCGCCGTGATCTACTGGTTTTTCGGCACGGAATACGGCTGCGGCCTGCGCGCCGTGGGCGCCAACCAACAGATGGCCCGCTCCCAGGGCATCAACACCTCCTTCGGCAAGGTGATCGGCCTGATGCTTTCCAACGGCATCGTGGCCTTTTCGGGCGCGCTGCTGAGCCAGTATCAGGGCTTTGCCGACGTGCAGATGGGCCGAGGCGCGATCGTCATCGGCCTGGCCGCCGTCATCATCGGCGAGGTGGTGTTCGGCAAGCTGTTCCGCAATTTCGGGCTTAAGCTATTAGCCGTTTCGCTGGGCGCGATCATCTATTACCTGGTCATCCAGCTGGTGCTGTGGCTGGGCCTCAACACCAACGACCTCAAAATGCTGACCGCGCTGGTGGTGGCCGTTTTCCTGGCCGTGCCCCATTGGAAGGCGCGGCTGGCCGCCAACGCCGTGAAAAAGGGGGACAAGGGCAATGCTTGAGCTCAAGAATATCAGCAAGACCTTTAACCCCGGCACCATTACCGAGAAAAAAGCCCTGACCGACGTCAGCCTCCGGCTGGCCCCGGGCGACTTTGTGACCGTGATCGGCGGCAACGGCGCGGGAAAATCCACCATGCTGAACGCCGTGGCCGGCACCTTCCCCGTGGACACCGGCTCCATTGTGATCGGCGACCGGGACGTGACCCGGCTGCCCGAATACAAACGCGCGCTCCTGCTGGGGCGCGTATTCCAGGACCCCATGACCGGCACCGCCGCCACCATGAACATCGAGGAGAACCTGGCGCTCGCGCTGCGCCGCGGGCAAAGAAGGACCCTGCGCTGGGGCATCACCCAGGCCGAGCGGGCCCAATTCAGGGAGGCGCTCAAAAGCCTGGACCTGGGCCTTGAGGACCGGCTGGGCAGCAAGGTCGGCCTGCTTTCCGGCGGCCAGCGCCAGGCGCTGACCCTGCTGATGGCGACGCTCAAAAAGCCCGAGCTGCTGCTGTTGGACGAGCATACCGCCGCCCTGGACCCCAAGACCGCCGCCAAGGTGCTGACGCTGACCGAGCAGCTGATCCGCGAGCACG
>JAFUHB010000042.1 GCA_017469085.1 Clostridia bacterium | reverse complement strand
TGGGTGGAGTGAGCCTGGGGACGCATGCGCAGCGTGCCGATGGAATAGGTCTCGGTCAGATAGTTGCCGTTCTCATCCACCTGGACGTCGCCGATGGTGCCCTGAGTCGCCAGCTTCTGCACGGCGAGCACGTCGGTCTGGCCCATGACGTAAGCGTCATAGTCCTCGATGGTCTTGCGCAGCGTGTCGGCGTCGCAGCCGATCATCTCGGCGATCTCCTCGACCGTGCGGAAATACAGGCGGCCTTCGATCTCGTCCGCGCCGTTGATCAGGATCTTCGGATTGGAAACCTCGATGTAGATGCCCGGCACATACTTGAGGCCCATCTTTTCAGCCTGCTCCTGGCTCATGCCGTTTTCAAAGCCGCCCAGGGACAGCACGTCGCGCTCCGCGGATTCATCCACATAACGCTCGCCGGTCGCGGCGTTCACAAAGATAACGTTTTCGCCGGCGCCGCGGGACAGGTTGCCGTTGTCGACCCAGCCCAGGGGCATCATCTGCGTCCAGCCCATGCCCTCGACGTCAGCGCCCACGGCCTGCGCCATGGCGATGCCGTTGCCGGTCAGCTCGGCGCGGTTGGTGGTGCCGATATTGTCAGCGATGTACTCGGACTTCCAGTAGATGTTGCTCTCCTGCACGAGGTCGATGTTCGCGCCGTAGCCGCCGGTCGCCAGGATGACGCCCTTGTTGGCATGCGCGGTCACCTCGGTGCCGTCATAGCGAACGGCCTTGACGCCGGTCACCCGGCCATCCTCGGTTATCAGTTCCTTGGCGGTGGTGCGCAGCATCACCTGATTCGCCTCATTGGCGTTCACGATGGTGTTGTAGGGCACGGCAAAGTAGGTGCCCCAGTTGCCGGTGTAGGTCACGCCGTCCACCACGCCGCCGCGGGGACCGTTCTCGCGCTGCCACAGGCAGCCGATCAGGGTGCTCTGCTCGGCAAAGTCAAACAGGGAGCCCTGGCCGCACAGCCAAGCCTTGATCTCCTGGCCGTCCTTGATCACCTGGCTCACCAGGTCCACGTTGCCGTAGACCCACTGGCTGGCATCCGCGCTGGGACGCAGCCCGCCGTAGTAGGTCTGGAAGATGTGCAGGTTCAGGGTGGAGAACAGGGTCAGCTGCGTTTCGGCCACGCCGGCGTCCAGCTGGGGCTGCGCCCAATCCAAGTATTCCTTGATTTCGGCTTTCAGAGCCTGCAGCACAGGCAGGTATTCGGCATGGACGCCGCGCACGGCGTTCAGGGAGATTTCGCCCGCCACAAAGGGATGGTCCGCGTCCACGGTGCCGTTAAAGGGCTCCTCGGACCAGGACAGGATGGTCTTCAGGATATCGATACGGCCGCCGTCGTTCTTGACCTTGGCGTATTCCTGGCCGTCGATGGGGTTGATGCCGGTGGTAGCGTCTGGATTGGAAGCGTCCCACACCAGGTAAGGCATCACGCTCTGGTAAGCGCCGCCGGAAACGAGGGTGTTGCCGCCCATTTCCGCAGCCTTTTCGATGATCAGTACGGTGTTGCCGTCCTGCGCGGCCTGCGCGGCGGCCATGATGCCAGCGCCGCCGGCGCCCACGATGACCACATCATAGGTCAGGTCGATGGCATTCTGCGCTTCGTGAGCCACAGTCGCGGCCTTGAAGGCGTCCAGGTTGGTGCAGGCAGCCTGCTCCGCGGCGTCGTTGACGGCGGCGCGCAGCATGCGGCTGGAGAAGGTGGCGCCGGAAACGCCATCCACGCCGGAGCCGTTGGCAGCGATCATATCGGGGATCATGATGTCGTACACCACGTCGCCGACGTGTGCGGTTTCAGTGGACTTTACGACTTCGATCGCGGTGATCGCGGTGTCGGAGAAGGTGACGGCCACGGTGGAATCGCCGTTATAGCCCTTCGCGGTGGTTTCATAGGTGCCGGCGGTAAAGGCGACGGGCGCGCCATTGACTTCCGCTTCACCGGCGGCAATGGCCAACGCTTTGGCAACGGCCTCTTTCGCGCCGGCGGAGGTCAGGGAAGCGCCGGAAACGGCGTCCGCCTCATCCGCGCTTGCTTTGCCGACAAAGGCTTCTTCCAGCGTCGGAAGGGCCGCGCCGCCGATGGCCTCGGTTTCCTGGGGACCTTCCAGGGTCACGGAGACGATCGCGTTCTCATCCACGGTGACCACAGCCTTGATGTCGCCGCCGAAGCCCGCGCCGGTCCCCTCATAGGTGCCGGGGGTAAAGACGCCGTCCGCGCCGGCAACGGCCATGCAGCCGATCGCCAGGCACAGACTCAGGAACAGGGATACAAGTTTCTTCATGAAGTTTCCCTCCCACTGTGATATGTGTACGCAGACAAGCGGTCTGCTCGCCGGGCCGTCTGTGTTCAGGCGGCCTAACTTTAGATATTATGCCATAAATACCATGGTTTGCATAATTCAAAGATGTTTGCTATAATAAGAAAAACTTATTTCCATTCGGGAGGGTGTATGCAGTTTCGGCAATTGGAATCCTTTGTATCCGTTTATGAAACGCGCAGCTTTGCCGCGACCGCCCGTCTGTTGTTTATCAGTTAGCCTGCCGTCAGTCAGCAATTACACGCGCTGGAGGATGAGATCGGCAGTGCTTTGTTTACGCGCAGCCGGCACAGCGTCGTTCCCACGGAGGCGGGGAATACTTTTTATCCTTATGTTTTACGCCTACTTTCCCTGCAGCGGGAAGCGCTTCAGGCTTTGCAGCCGGACGCGCCGGATTTTTGGCTGCATTTTGTCTGTGGGGATGTGCATGACCCGATCCAGCAGGCCCTGCTGCATTGCTATACCGAGCGGCCAGATACCCGGATCGAGCTGCTGCCGCCAGTTTCACATGATGACTTTTCTTCCGTTTCGCGCCTGACGCCCCGGCATTTGTACCTGGTCCGGCGCGGATGGCTTCGGGACGAGGGGATTCGCTTTTTTGAATTGGGGCGCGCCCGTTATTCTATTTTGCTGTCTCCGGTCGATTCTTTGGCCCAAAAAAGTGCAATTTCTTTTTCCGAATTGTCCGATCGCCTGCTGCTGACCAATTCTCTGGAGCGCAAGAACGGACCCTTTATGCTGGTGATGGAACGGCTTATGCAGAGCGCCGGCCCGGATCGTTATATCGTATGCCGGAGCGAAGTGGAAGCGCTGGCCCGCCTCCTTTCCGATCAGGGAAGGAGTGTCTACATCCTTCCGTTTTTCGTGCAGGTGGCGGGCGAAAACCGCTTCATTCGCCGAAGTCTGGTTACCGAGGCGTCCGCCGACCCGATCGGTCTGGCTTTTATCGGCCAGCTGACCATGCCGATGTCCCGCTTTATCCAGGCTGCCGCAGGATGCTATCGGGATATCCCGTCGCCCGTTCTTGAAAAAGCTTCCGCCGTCGCTCAACGGGCAGCGGGTATATCCGTCTCTCGGTAATACTGCGCCAGGACTGCCGAACGGATGGCCTCGTATAGCTCGGGCGCTTTCATCCCGACCGCCTGCCCGTCGACGGTTTTTATCCGCACGCAGAGATTGCTGGAGCTTGTCGCGATCACCTCATCGGCCTGCATCAGGTCGGTGATCGAAAAAGGCGTTTCATCCACAGGGATTTGGAGCTCGCCGCATATCCCGATCATCCTGGCCCGCGCAATGCCGGGCAGGATCAGATGATCGGTCGGGGCGGTGCGCAGGACGCCGTCCTTCAAAATATGAATATTGCTGTGAGAGCACTCGGTGATCCGTCCGCCTGGACGATAGAGGATACACTCATGGCATCCGGCTTCCTTGGCCTTCTGGCTGGCCATGACGGAGGGAATCAGATTGATCGTTTTGATGTCGCAATGAAAAAACCGGGTATCTTCCGCGGTCACCGCGTCCACCGGCGTTTTTCCCTCGTTGACCTCGCGGGGCGTCAGGGTCACCCATAAATGACCGGGTCCTTCAGGAAATACGTGATTGCGCGGGCCGCCGCCCCGGGTCACCTGATAATAAGCGAATAGATTGCCTGATTCCGTTTTTTGGACCAGCTCGTTCAAGAGCTTTTTCAGCTCCTCTTTGGTGACGGGCATCACAATCCGCAGCGCAGCGGCGCTGCGGAAAAAGCGATCTACGTGCTCGTCCAGCGCGAACAGGCGCCGGTTGCGAACCATCTCGGCATCGTATACCCCGTCGCCAAACCAGCAGGCCCGGTCGTTCATGGGCACCGTCATTTCACTGAGCTCGCCGATCCTGCCGTTATAATATCCCAATTCTTTCATAAGTAAGCCCGTTCCTTCCAACGCCGGTTCCTTACGCGGTCCGGCGTCCCTGCCAGTATATCACGTCGGCCCTTGATTGCAAGCCGAATGCAGCGAAAATGCAGGGGGGGCGCCAGGCGGAGGGCGATCCTATTTCACACATCCGCATTATGCTTTTCTGATCGGATGCCGGATAACTGTTTTCAGTTTCTCCGGCGCGACCTTTCTGGCGTCAGACAGATAAATCTCATGGTGCATCCGCTGGCCTGTAATGTCCAGGATGTATCCCTGCTCTTCCATGAATGTATGCATCCGCTTCACCGTTGCTGGCTCGTCGTCATAAGCTCCGATATGCATACATTGAACGGACAAACCCTCGTCATAGCGGAAGAATTCCACCTTGGAGAAATCCGTTTTCTTTTTCCGGGAGGCTTCCTCCACTGCCCAGTCAAAGTCGGCTTTTGTCACAAAATCCGGCAGGCGAATCACGGAGATCCAATGGAATTGCTCCTTATGAGCATAGTCAACCCCAACGACGCCGTCCTGCCACCAAAAGCCTTCCAATGGCGGCACCACATAATCAAAATATCCGTCGATCCTGTGGTCGCCCATCTTGGACATTTTGACGGTAAAGGCGACGCCGTATAGCAGACCGATTGCCTGCTTATATTCACCATCCTCTTGATTTGGATCACCTTTTCCTCGGACAGCAATATAAATCATCGCCGGAACCGACACGATGGACGGCGTGTTCTTCGGCATATAAAATTCTTTATACTCTTTCTTATAATCAAAGGCCATGATGATTCTTCCCTCCGGTTTCCTGTTATGTATCATGCGTTATATCCCGGCTGCTCCAGACGCGGGTCCTCCTTGCCTGATCGCGAGCGCAGCATGCGCCGGTAAATTGATCATACTATATCGCGTATAAAAAAGCCAGCGGAAAATCATCCTATTTATGAAGCGCCGCAGTTCTATCCCTTGCCTTCGCGTGTGTTTGCAAACCGATCGTGGATATGGTAAAATAACGGTCAAGTGAGGATTGCCGTTGGGAGGTGCTTCATCGTGTCGGAGACGTATCAGCAACCAAATGCAAAAACACATACCTTCTCCTGCCCGTCCTGCGGCGGACGGATGGTGTTCGATCCGGAATCGCAGAAGCTGAAATGCCCATATTGCGATTCTTTCAAAGAGTTCAAGGTTTACCGGGAAACGCCCAATGAATACGATATCGATCACGCGCCGCCGCAGGATGACATGGCCTGGGGGGATGAAACGCGCGTGGCCCGCTGCAACGGCTGCGGGGCGGAAATTGTGCTGACGGGGGAGACCTCGGCAAAGCTATGCCCCTTCTGCGGCGCGCCTCACGTCGAGGAGGATCAGAGCAGGGCAGGCATCGCGCCGGAAAGCCTGATCGCATTTCGCGTGACCCCCAAGAAGGCGGCGGAATTTTTCCAGGGATGGCTGAAGCGTAAGCTTTTTGTGCCTACGAAGGCGAAAAAGAACGCGGCGCTTGACAAAATCACCGGCGTTTATCTGCCCCACTGGACGTATGACGCTGATTCCGTCAGCCAGTATGTGGGCAGGGCCGGGCATTATTATTACGTGCAGGTGCCCGTTACGGTGACCGGGCCGGACGGAAAGAAGCATCAGGAAATGCGGGAGGAGCGCCGTGTGCGCTGGGAGCCGGCATCCGGCGTAGTCAGCAATGTGTTTGACGATATCGTGATCGTGGGCAGCAAGCGCCTGAGCGAAGGCCTCTTATCCAGCGTGCAGCCCTTTGATTTGGACCAGCTCACGCGATACAGCCCTGAATTTATCAGCGGGTTTGCCTGTGAAAAGCCGGTGGTGGACGTGAAAGCCGGCTGGAATGAGGCCCAGGGTGTGATCGACCGTGAGATGAGGTCGCTTGCGCGGAGGGATATCCTGCGTCACGCGGATGAGGCTGAGGTGACCGGTATTCAGACGGAAAACAGCAACGTCCGTTACAAGCTGATGCTGCTGCCGATGTATTTGAGCGCCTTCCCCTTTAAAGACAAGACATACCATGTGATCGTTAACGGACAGAACGGCAAGGTAGGCGGTCAGACGCCGATCAGCGCGATCCGTGTCGCGATTGCGGTGGTGGTTGTCCTTGCGATCCTGTTGGGACTATATTATGTATTTACCGGCGGGGGAAATGGCGATTATACCTCCTATATGTTTGAACTGGGGAAGCGGGCCCTGCGTCTGATGAAGGGCTGAGCCGATCGATTATTGCACGCGCAAGTTCACAATTTATTCATACTTTTTCGGATGTTTTATGTTATAGTATTCGTGAGCAGTAAAACTGCTCATCCTCTCTCCCCTTCTTATGCGGGGCGCGCTTTCAAAGAGCGCGCTTCGTTTTTTCTTGCCCTGGCGCACAAAAAACAGCCTTCCGGAGGCCGGAAGACTGTGGTTGTGTCGGATGTTGCTGAGGCTTAGCGGCTGCGCTGAATGGAAGCGTAGCATTCGCTGCAGTAGACGGGACGATCGTCCTTCGGCTCGAAGGGAACCTTGGTCGGAGCGCCGCACTGCGCGCAGATGGCGTCATACTGGACGCGAGGACCGCCGGCGTTGCGCTGGGCCTTGTGGGCCTGACGGCATTCACGGCAGCGAGTCGGTTCATTCTGGAAACCCTTTTCGGCATAGAATTCCTGCTCGCCAGCAGTGAACACAAATTCCTTACCGCAGTCACGGCACACCAGCGTCTTGTCCTGATACAT
>JAFUHB010000041.1 GCA_017469085.1 Clostridia bacterium | reverse complement strand
TGACGGGTATATGACGGATGAAGCGCTTCATCCGCTGCCCGGCACCATCTTTGAACGCTTCGGCAAGCAAAACGGGCCTGTGCGAAACACGATCCGCTGTACCTTCTGGGGCTGCTGCATGGCGTTCAGGCGGGAGTTGCTGCCCATTTTGCTGCCCATTCCAACCACCGGCCAGGCGCATGACATGTGGATCGGCGTGCTGTGCGGCATTTACGGCAGGATCGAACGCCTGCCTATGCCCCTGGTTCTGCACCGCTTACACGGCGCAAACCAGTCCGCTCCCCGCCGTCGCGCCCTAACGTTGATCCTGCGGGACCGCGCGCTGTTTCTGGGCCATTTGATCAGGCGCATGAATGATTTGCGCAAAATCGGCATTCGGCCGGGGAGGAAGGCATGAACGCGGAACGCATCCGGCTGTGGGCAGCCGTCGTCCTGTACGGCTCCAACGCATCGGATAGCCCTGCTTGCCGATACCTCCAGACGCACGCCCGGCAGGACGCAGGCTTCCTGTTGTTTGACAATACCGACTGTCCCGAGTCAAACGCCGCCTGGTGCCGGGAAAACGGATTTACTTACCTGGGTGGGGAGGGCAACCTGGGATTGTCCGTAGCCTACAACCGCTGCCTCTCTTATTTGGATGGCCTCAAGGCGCAGGGACGGATTCTTTGGCTGGATGACGACTCGCTTCCGGAGGACGGCCTGATCGATCGCCTGCTACGGGAGGACGCGCCCATCCTGGCGCCCATCGTCCTGTCCGGGCGACGCATCCTGTCCCCCTCCCGCGCTTTCGGGACGCGGATGCTGCGATTTCGCAGCGAAAGAGCGGCGCTGACCAGCCGCAGCGAGCGCCTGACGGCAATCAACGCGGGGCTGTGCGTGCGGCTTGCGCTGTACCGGGATTACCGGTATGACGAGCGCGTATTCCTGGACGGACTCGACCACCGATTTCTGCGGGACATGCGGGCCAAGGGCTTTCATCCCAAGGTGATCGACGCACGGCTTGCTCAGCGCTTTTCGGGGGATGAAACGCCGCCTCAAACGCAGGCGCTCCGCCGATACCGGATCTTCCTTCGGGATTATCACATCCTTTATCGGGAGCGTCCCCTTTTCTGGCGGCGGCTTGCGCTTCGCCGAGCCCTTCGGCTCACATTATCCTATCGATCCCTGGCCTTTTTTCAGGCGTACCGGGCGGAACGGAGGCGGCATGACTGAACGGACGCTTCGCAGGGCGCGGGTGCTTCTGCTCTATCACACGATGATCCCCTCCGTTCGCCTGTGCGGGCATTGCCAGCTCCAGGAGCTGGCCCGCCGCGGCGAGATCGATTACCGCGCCCTGCAGGAGGATCGGGCAACCGCCGCCGACTTGTCCTGGGCCGACGTCGTTGTGCTGGGCCGCCTGCATACCTGGTACGCGAAGCAGCTTTTTGGCCGTCTCCGCAGGGCCGAAAAATACCTGATCTATCTGCTGGACGACGACCTGCTGAACGTTCCGCCCACTATCAGCAGCGCCCCCTATCTGCGGCAAAGGACGGTACGCAAAAGGATCGGCGAGATGATCGGGCAGAGCAACGCGATCCTCTCCCCCTCCAGACGGCTCCTGCGGCAATACGTTCGCGAGGGGCAGCGCGCCATCCGCCTTGAGGAGCCGGCGCTTGATCCGATCCCTTACGTACCGAAAAGGGCGGACGCTCCGGTCAACATCGGCTTCGCCGGCTCGATCGACCGGACCGGCGACCTCGAAGTCCTCCTGTCCGAAGCGCTCCTGCGCGTTCGGAATACGCTCGGCGGCAGGGTGCGGTTTGCCTTTTTCGGGGCGATCCCGGACTTTGCCGCGCGGCTGGACGCGCAATGCCTGCCTTATGAGCCCTCATACGACGCGTACCGAAAAAAGCTGAACAGCCTTGGGTGGGACATCGGGCTTGCCCCCATGCCGGATACTCCCTTTCACGCCTGCAAGCACTACAACAAGCTGACCGAGTACGCGGCAGCCGGGATCGCGGGCATCTACTCGCGGGTCGAGCCCTATACCGGCCTTCCCTGTCCGGAGGCCGCCGTGCTGTGCGAGAACACGCCGGAAGCCTGGTATGAGGCGATCGTGCAGGAGGTTCAGGACCGGGAGCTCAGGGAACGTCACCGCCAGGCGGCGTGCCGGGCGGCAGCCGGGCCGCTCAGCTTAGAAAGCTCTGCAGATCACCTGCTTGATGAGCATGCTTCCCTGTTTGTCCGTCGGAGCGCCGAGCCAAGCCCTGTCCGCGGATGGCTTTGGCTGCTGAAAAAACGCGCCGTCCTCCATCTGATTTACGAAGGAGCGCAGCGCTGGGGCGTCCGGATGCCCGCAAGGGCTCTTCAACATATTCGATCACGTTCCGCAAGGAGATTGGACCCATGAAAGGCATCATCCTGGCCGGCGGGGCCGGTACGCGCCTGTTCCCACTGACGCTTTCCATTTCCAAGCAGCTGCTTCCCGTCTATGATAAGCCGATGATCTATTATCCGCTGTCCACGCTGATGCTGGCCGGTATCGGGGATATCCTGATCATCTCCACGCCGGAGGATACGCCGCGTTTTTCTCAGCTGCTGGGCGACGGCGGCGATTTCGGCCTCTCTCTTTGCTATCAGGTGCAGCCCTCGCCCGACGGACTGGCGCAGGCCTTCCTGCTGGGCAGGGATTTTATCGGAGAGGACGCCTGCGCCATGGTGCTGGGCGACAACATTTTTTACGGGAACGGCCTGGGCTCGCTGCTGCGCGCGGCCAGGACAGCAGCCGAGGAAAAGGGCCGCGCCACGGTGTTCGGTTATTACGTGAACGACCCGGAGCGGTTCGGCGTCGTGGCCTTTGACGAGTCAGGAAAGGCCGTTTCCATTGAAGAAAAGCCGGCTGCGCCCAAGAGCAACTATGCCGTGACCGGGCTATACGTTTATCCCTCCGGCGTCAGCCAGGAAGCGGCCTGTATCGTCCCCTCCGAACGGGGCGAGCTTGAAATCACCTCGCTCAACGAGCGATATCTGCGCCAGGATCGTCTGGACGTCCAGTTCCTGGGCCGGGGCTTTGCCTGGCTGGATACCGGCACCGTCAACAGCCTGATGGACGCCTCCGTTTTCGTCCGCGCGATCGAGGAGCGCCAGGGCATCCAGATATCCGCCCCCGAGGAAATCGCCTGGCTGAACGGATGGATCGACAGGGAGCAGCTGCTCCAGGCCGCCGCCCGCTGCGGCAGCTCCGCTTACGGGGCGCATCTGCGCGCCGTTGCCGAAGGGAGGATCCGCTATTGAACGTCGTTCACGGCAATTTCCGGTTTACCGAAACCAAAATTCCCGGCGTCCTGCTCGTCGATACGAAGTATTACGGCGACGACCGGGGCGGCTTTATGGAAACCTGGCGGCAGGACGCCTTGGACGCGTCAGGCGTTCCCTATCGCTTTGTGCAGGCCAATCAAAGTATATCCAGCCGGGGCGTGCTGCGGGGGCTGCATCTGCAAAAGTGCTACCCCCAGGTCAAGCTGGTGCGGGTCGTGCTGGGCGAGGTGTTCGACGTAGCGGTGGACCTTCGGCCCCACAGCCCCACATACGGGCAATGGGTCGGCGTCCGCCTGTCCGGCGAGAACCGGCGCCAGCTGCTGATCCCCCGGGGGCTGGCCCATGGCTTCCAGGTGCTTTCCGAGCGGGCGGTATTCGCCTATCAGTGCGACGAATACTATCACCCGGAGGACGAGGGGGGTGTGCGCTTTGACGATCCGGATATCGGGATATGCTGGCCGCTTCCGGAGGCTCCGCGCTTGAGCGCCAAGGATGCCCTGCTGCCTTCTTTTCAGACATTTTCTTCCCAACTCAATGAGGAGCGCCCATGACGATCATCGTAACCGGCGGAGCCGGCTTTATCGGCAGCAACTATCTTTATTATACGCTCGACGCCCATCCGGAGGATCGCGTCGTCTGCCTGGATCAGCTGACCTACGCGGGGAATCTGAACACCTTGAAGCCAATCCTGCACGATGATCGGCTGCGCTTTGCACGCGTCGATATCTGCGACCGGCAGCAGGTATTCCAGTTGTTTGAGGAAGAGAAGCCGGACGCTGTGATCCATTTCGCGGCGGAAAGTCATGTGGACCGTTCCATCCGGGAGCCCGGTTTGTTTACCCAGGTCAACGTCATGGGCACCTGCGTGCTGCTGGACGCCTGCCGGGCGTTCCGCGTGCCGCGATTCCATCAGGTCTCCACCGACGAGGTGTACGGCGACCTGCCGCTGGACAGACCCGACCTCCTGTTCACGGAGGATAGCCCGCTGCGCCCCTCCAGCCCCTATTCGGCCTCCAAGGCCGGGGCGGATCTCGCCGCGCTCGCTTACGCGCGCACCTTCGGCCTCCATGTGACGGTGAGCCGCTGCTCCAACAATTACGGGCCCTGTCAATTTCCCGAAAAGCTCATTCCGCTGATGGTCGTCAACGCCCTGAACGACCGTCCCCTGCCCGTCTACGGCACGGGAAAGAACGTGCGGGATTGGCTGCACGTCCAGGACCATTGTCGGGCGATCGACAGCATCCTGCGTCACGGGCGTCCAGGCGACGTATACAATGTAGGCGGCCACAGCGAGCGCAGCAACCTGGACATTGTTCGGGCCGTGCTTCGCGCCCTTGAAAAACCTGACGGCCTGATCACCTTCGTGGCCGATCGCCAGGGCCACGACCTGCGCTACGTCATTGACCCGGGCAAGCTCGAGCGGGAGCTTCATTGGACGCCCGATGTACCCTTTCAGGAAGGACTTTCGGAAACGATCCGCTGGTATCGGGACCGAAGCGATTGGTGGGAGCCGATCCTGTCGGGCGACTATCGGATCGAAAACGAGCGCCTGGCAAAGGAGCTGATCCGATGAACATCCTGGTAACCGGCGCGGCAGGGCAATTGGGCCAGGCATGCTGCCGGGCGCTTGCCGATCGGGGCCATCGCGTCATGCCGACGGATCACCCAGCCCAGGCGGGCGTAGGCCTGATCCCGCTGGATATCACGGACAGTGACGCCGTGATGGATACCGTGCGCCGCCTTCGGCCCGACAAGATACTCCACTGCGCTGCCTGGACGGACGTGGACGCCGCCGAACGGAAGGAGAACGTACCGAAGGTATGGGCCGTCAACGCGGACGGTACGCGCAACCTGGCGCTTGCCGCGCGGAACGTAGGAGCGGCGCTGTTATATATCAGCACAGACTATGTATTTGGCGACAGCGCTACGCGGCCCCATCGGCCCGAGGACCGGGATTTTTGTCCGCTGAATGTTTACGGGCAGGCCAAATTGGCAGGCGAAGAACACGTGCGTTCCCTGCTGAAGCATCATTATATCGTCCGTACCTCCTGGGTGTTCGGGCCGGGAGGGAAAAGCTTTGTCCGCACCATGCTGCGTCTTGGAAACACGAGCGATTCCGTCCGCGTGATCGACGATCAGGTGGGCACGCCCACCTATGCGCCCGACCTGGCCCGCCTGCTGACCGACCTGCTGGAGACGGACCGCTGGGGCGTCTACCACGCGACCAACGAAGGCGGCTACGTCAGCTGGTGTGACTTCGCAAGGGAAATCTTCCGTCAGTCAGGCTCCTCTACCTGTGTCATTCCCGTTTCCACGGCGGAATACGGCCTTTCAGCCGCCCGCCGCCCCCTGAACAGCCGGCTGGACAAAGCTTGCCTTCCCGCCAACGGCTTCATGCCCCTTCCGGACTGGCGGGACGCGCTGGGCCGATATCTGCGGGAAAATATGAATCTCCAAGGCCTTGAATAAGAAAACGGAGCTTTCCTCCGCCTGCCTGGCGGAAGAAGGCTCCCTTTTTTATTGCCGTTCTGTGCAATTCGTGTTGTGATGAACGCTTACGAATCGCTGACGATCTGATAGTATAAGTGAGACGTTGCCCGATAGACGAACAGGTATAACGCGCCGAACAGCAGGAAGCACGCTCCCGTCACCAGTGCCAGCAAGCCTGCGTTCGCCAGGCCGAAGGCCATCAGCATCCGACGGATCAGGGGAAAGGCAAAGCACATGTGCAGCCCCGCCATCACCAAAGGCGCAAAGAACACGGTCAGCACCTGGGCGTTGACGCTTTGCCGGATCATATCGCGGGTCATGCCCACCTTCCGCATGATGGAAAAGCGTTCCCGGTCCTCAAAGCCCTCGGACAACTGCTTATAGTAGATGATCAGCACCGTCGCCGCCAGGAACACCACGCTCAGCAGCACGCCCAGATATAGGAGCCCGCCGTACAGGGAATAAAAATCGCTCAAATTGGCCGCCGCGCTGGTGAAGGAGTAAGAAAAGCTGCCGTCTGAAGCCGCGGAAGCCCTGATCTCCTCCACAAAGCGATCCCGGATCGCCTGCCGCAGCGCGATCTGCCCCGCTTCATCCAGCTCCGTATCAAACACGTAAAACCAGCTGCAATACCCCCAGGGCGAAAGCTCCGGATAGGCCGCCTTCAGCGTCGCCAGGAGGCCGTTCGCATCGGGCACGACCAGGGTGATCACGGGCAGCAGGCTGGCCGCCGCGCTGTGCAGGGGCAACAGGTCATCCACAAAACGCAGCGTCCATTCGCCCACGTTTTCCACGGCCAATTTTTTCTCGCGCCAGGAGGTGTTTCTGGTCATGTACAAGGCCTCGTCCGGATTCAGCCGCTCGTTTTTCCCCGTGATCGCGTTGTATTCCTGCAGGGACACCACCGAGAGCTGATGGGACTGCGCGTTGAATACAAGGTCGCTCGGTGTGAAAACGCCCCTGGCAAGCGTGCCGTAAAGCTCCGCGACGCGGCCGCCGGACACCTGCTTCAGCCCCGTCCCGGCCTTTTTCGCTTCCTCTACGATCAGCTCGCGGGTGCTTGCGATCGCCTCCTCGTCCCACCCGTGCCCGATGTCCCAGCTGAGGCTGACATCCTCCTGCCGGGGGTACAGGACCATTTGGTTTTCCCGCATCCCGATGTTCAGGCAAAGCGTAGAGGACAGCATCACCAGCACCATCGTACACAGGATACAGATGGAGGCAAGGCCAGCTCCGTTTCGCTTCATGCGAAAGGCCATGCTGGATACGGAGATGAAGTGCCGTGGCTGGTAATAATAACGCTTGTTGAGCATCAGCCCTCGGCACAGCGCCACGGAGCCCGCGACAAACAGGATATAGGTGGCGATCACCACCAGGATCACATCGCCGAAGAAATATACGACCGCCTGCAAGGGATCGGTGATCGTCAGCGCGATCGCGTAGGCCGCGATCAGCAGCAGGGAGCCAATCAGAGCAAGGCTCCAATTGGCCTTGGGCGGCCGTTCCCCCACCGCCTCGGTTTTGAGCAGGTCGACCGCCGTGCTCTTCCCCAGCGTCATCAGGGATCTGATATAGATCAGCGCAAATATGATGAGGAAAAGGATCGCCGTCATCGTGACCGCCGGCAGATGAATGGGGCTGAACGCCGTGATTTCCTCGGCGTGCAGCAGATGCCCCATCAAAAGCTCCGCCGCGCGGGAAACCGCGATTCCCAGGCCCAAACCGATCAGCAGGGAAAGGCCGGCCAGCATCAGCGTTTCCCACAGCAGCACCCGCGCCAGGCCGATTTTCCTCATGCCCAGCACGTTATACAGGCCAAACTCCCGCATCCTCCGGCGGATCAGGAAGGCGTGCGTATAGAACAGGAAGATCACGGAGAACACGGAGATCACGCCCCGCCCGAGGGCCAGCAGCACCCGCACGGTGTCCCCGCCCCGGATGACCGTCAGCATATCGCTGTCCGATAAGAAGGCCACCAGGTAGAACATCAGCGTCATCCCGGAGGCAGCCAGCAGCCAGGGCAGGGTCAGCCGGTAGTTCTTTTTCAGGCCCTGCGCCGCCAGACGGAAATAAAACAGCGTCTTTTTCATGCCGGATCACCGCCCGAGGGCAGCAGGATCAGCGTATCGTGAATACGCTCGTACATCCGGTCGTAATCGTCCGCCCCGCGGAACAGCTGATGGAATACCTTGCCGTCTTTGATAAACAACACCCTGCCTGCCCGGCTCGCCGCCCTGGCCGAATGGGTGACCATCATGATGGTCTGGCCCTCCCGGTTGATCTCCGAAAATACGCTCAGCAGCTCATCGGACGCGCGGGAGTCCAGCGCGCCGGTCGGCTCGTCCGCCAGCACCAAGCGCGGCTCCGTGATCAGGGCGCGGGCGATGGCCGCCCGCTGCTTCTGGCCGCCGCTGACCTCATAAGGGTAATGATCCAACAATTCCTCAATGCGCAGCCGCCGCGCGAGCGGACGAAGCCGCTTTTCCATCTCCCGGCTGTCCCGGCCAGCCAGCACCAGGGGCAGGAAAATATTATCCCGCACGCTGAAGGTGTCCAGCAGGTTAAAATCCTGGAATACAAAGCCCAGGTGATCCCGCCGAAAATCGGCGATCACGTTGTCCTTGATCAGGTTCAAGTCGACCCCATCCAACAGCACGCGACCGGCTGTCGGCCTGTCCAGCGCGGCCAGGATATTGAGCAGCGGGCTCTTGCCGCTGCCCGATTCTCCCATCACCGCCACGTACTCCCCTTCCTCCACGGTAAAGCTCACGTCGGTCAGGGCCTGTACGCTCTGCCCGCCGAAGCGGGGCGTGTATACCTTTTTCAGATTCTGCGCTTCCAATAACGCCATAAGCTCCTCCTCCTTTCGGACAGGAAGATGATAGCAAAAGCGCCCCCATCCGCGACATCGAATCGCGTGACAAACGGGGCGCTTCCGGTGACAATTCTGTCACATGCCATCATTCCGCGGCGATTTCCCGGCTCCGAAGGTCCAGATAGGCCACCGTGCCCTCGCCGAGCGTCGATTCCAGATACAGGCGATGGCCCAACCGGTCCGCCGCGGTCCGGCACAGCCAAAGCCCCAGCCCTGTCGACCGGGCCGTCGTCCGGCCGTTCAGGCCCGTATACCCCCGCTCGCACACGCGGGGCAGGTCCTCCGGCGCGATCCCGCAGCCGGTATCGGCGACCGACAGGACGCCGTTTTCCACCCGCACCGTCACCGAGCCGCGCTGCGTATATTTGACCGCGTTGGACAAAAGCTGCTCCAGGATGAAGCCCAGCCATTTTTCGTCGGTCAGGGCGGTTTCCTGCGTTCCCTCAAAGCGGAAGGCCAGCCCCTTCCGCACGAAAAAGACGGCGTATGTCCGCGCCGCCGCGCGGATCACATCGTCGAGCGGCACCCGCCTGATCACCATATCCAGCGTCGGGGCGTTGAGCCGGGCGAAGGAAAGCGCCATATTGGCGTATCGCTCCACCCGGAACAGCTCGGTAGACAGCGCGCGATGTTCCTCTGAATCTGCCTGTCCCAGGCGCAGCCGCATGACGGCGATCGGCGTCTTGATCTGGTGCACCCACAGGCTGTAATAGGACAGCGCGACGGCCTGCTCGCGCTCGGCCTCCGCCACCGTCCCGTTCAGCTCATCCCGTAAGGATAAAAGCAGCTCCGTAAGCTCCGCGCCCTCTCGGGTCCGGGGCTCCGGCAGCCCGTCGAGGGCAAACCGCAGATTTTTAGCCACCAGCCTCCGTTCACGGGACGCCCGGCGCTCCCGGACTGCCTGTACAGACAGGACGACGCCCCACAAGAGCGTCGACAGGCCCGCCGCGTACAGAACCGGCTCCCAAGGCGTCCGATACAGCCAGAACACGCTCAGGAAAATAAGCTCGCTTCCAACGCCCGCGGCCCAATAAGGCGCGGCCGCCTTGAATGTCTTCATGCGCCCTCCTCGACGGGGATCATATAGCCCTGCCCCACGCGGGTCTGGATAAAGTCCGTCAGGCCCACCGAATCAAGCTTGCGCCGCAAACGCGTCACATTGGCGGTCAGCGTATTTTCCTCCACGTAATCATCCATCTGCCACAGGCTGATCATCAGCTGCTCCCGGCTGACGATGCGCCCCTTCTGCTCCATGAGGGTGCGGAGGATGCGGAACTCGTTCTTGGTCAGCTCCACGCGCTCCCCTCCCGCGACCAGAATACCCGCGTCCAGGTCGAGCAGAGCGCCCCGGTGCGTCAAAAGCGCGCCGGTCCGTCCCATACCGTAGGCCCGGCGCAGCACCGCGCCCACCTTGGCCGCCAGCACCTCGGGGGCCACGGGCTTTTTGATGAAGTCATCCCCGCCCATGCCCATGGCCATCACGATATTCAGGTCCTCCGCGGCGGAGGAAAGGAACACGATCGGCGCCTGGCTTTCCCGGCGAATCTCCTGGCACCAATGATACCCGCTGAAAAAGGGCAGGGCGACATCCATCAGCACCAAATGCGCCCCGCTTTTCGCAAATTCCTCCGCGATATTCCGGAAATCCCGGGCGCAGATCACCTCATGGCCCCAGCCTGTCAGCTGGGCCGCGATCGCCTCGGCCAGCGCGGCGTCATCCTCCACCACAAAAATCCGGTACACGGCCTGTCGCCTCCCCCTTTTTTGCGCCCATCATAGCAGAAAGAACCCTGTCTGTCAAAGCGGCGGAAGATTGCAATTTGTTCGTATTTCATATATAATGTTATTTGTATTTTTGTGCGCTTTTGAAAACAGGCGCGCGGCTCATCAAAACGGAAGGGCGGACTTAACTTATGGCGGACAGGAAAACCTTTTACATCACGACTCCGATCTATTATCCGAGCGGCAACATGACCATCGGACATACCTATACCACCGTCGCGGCGGACACGCTGACGCGCTTCAAAAAGCTGACCGGCTACGATACATATTTCCTGACCGGCACCGACGAGCACGGTCAGAAGATCGAAAAGAAGGCCGCTGAGGCCGGCGTGACCCCCATCGAATACGTGGATAAGATCGTCGCCGAGACCAAGGAGCTCTGGAAGCTGATGAACATCGAATACGACGATTTCATCCGCACCACCGAGGAGCGCCATACCAAGGTCGTGCAGCAGATCTTCCGCCAGTTCTATGAACAGGGCGACATCTATAAGGCCGAATACGAGGGCATGTACTGCACCCCGTGCGAGAGCTTTTGGACCCCCACCCAGCTCAAGGACAAGGACGGGCAGAAGGTATGCCCCGACTGCGGGCGTCCCTGCCAGCCCATGAAGGAGGAAAGCTATTTCTTCCGCATGAGCAAATACCAGGATTGGATGATCCAGTATATCGAAGATCATCCCGAATTCATCCAGCCCGCCTCCCGCGCCAACGAGATGATCAACAATTTCCTGAAGCCGGGCCTGCAGGACCTGTGCGTCAGCCGCACGAGCGTCAAGTGGGGCATCCCGGTGGACTTTGATCCCAAGCACACCGTTTACGTCTGGATCGACGCGCTGAGCAACTACATCACCTC
>JAFUHB010000007.1 GCA_017469085.1 Clostridia bacterium | reverse complement strand
TGGTACGGCATCCCCTCCCGCTGTCTGGTGCCGGTCGGGCCGGATAACCTGCTGGTGGCCGGGCGCTGCGTCTCCGCCGAGTCCGACGCCGCGGGGGCCATCCGCGTGATGCCGCCGAGCGCAGTCATGGGACAGGCCGCCGGGGTCGCCGCCGCGCTGGCCGCGCAAGGCCATATTCCGACGCGGGACGTCGCCCCCGCGCTGCTCCGCCAGCATCTGCTTACCCAGGGCGCGTTCCTGGGAGTCTAAGGACAAACATAAAATGCAGAAGCATTTTATAATATCAAGAAAGGAAGTATCCCCATGAAGAAACAGCTCAGACACCTGGCCATCCTCCTGTGTATGGCCCTGCTCGTCTCCCTCGCCGCGCCGGCGCTGGCCGAGACGGACATCACCTCCTGGATCGTGGAAGACAATCCCGAGTCCATCTCCGGCACCGTTCGCTGGTG
Organism: Clostridia bacterium; assembly: GCA_017469085.1. Lineage (GTDB taxonomy): Bacteria > Bacillota > Clostridia > Christensenellales > Aristaeellaceae > UBA4246. The sequence continues at coordinate 16,786 of JAFUHB010000007.1, read as the reverse complement.
GATGCCCTTCAAGGGCGGCGCCGGCATGGACGCGCTGATCGCCGACTTCAACCAGACCTATCCCAACATCAAGGTGGAGCTGACCACCTACAACAACAACTCCGACGGCAACATGGCGGTCAACACCGCGATCATGGCCGGCGAAGTGGACGTGCTGGCCTCCTTCGGCCTCTCCAACGCCTATCGCCGCTGGGAGAACGGCCTGTACATCGACATCACCGACAAATGCGAGGAAGAGGGCATCGACCTGGTCGCCAACTGGGGCACCGACGCTTTCAAATATGACGACTGCATCTACACCTTCCCCTCCGGCGGCCTGAGCTACTACATCTGCATCAACATGGACGCCTGGAACGAGGCGGGCCTGGGCGAGCTCCCGACCGAGTGGACCTGGGAGGAATACCTCGAGGCGTCCCGCGCCATGACCAAGTACAACGAGGACGGCTCCGTCGCGATGTACGGCGGCTCCGACTATCATTCCCCGAACTACTGGTGCTACGCCTACGGCCAGGTCTACGGCAAGAACATGTACTAGAACGAGGACGGCACCGCCTCTTCCTTTGACAATGAGGTCATCCGCAACGCGCTCAAGCGGGAGTATCAGGCCGAAGTGGTCGACAAGATCTGGTTCCCGAAGGCCACCTACCGCGCCGACAACCTGCAGACCCAGATGCTGTACTGCGGCCAGAATCAGGAAGTGCATGTAGCTTCCGCGATCAATCCGAACATGCCGCGCTTCCTGGCGGACCAGGCCAACTACCCGACCGACTACATCACCGCGTTCGCGCCATACCCGGTCAATGAAAAGGGTCAGACCAACTACATGTCCGGCGTCAGCCCCTTCTCTCACTCCGGCATCTGCCGCGGCTGCCAGGATATGGACGCCGCTTGGGCCTTCCTCAAGTGGTATTCCACCTACGGCGTCAAGTACCTCGTCGCGGCCGGCCATCAGCCCAACTGGATCGGCACCGACCCCGCCGACGCGGTCAGCCTGCTGTTCGGCAGCGAAGAGGAAGCCGCGAAGATCATCGACATCGATTCCTTCAAGCGCGTGGTCGGCGTTTCCACCAATCCGAGCTACTATGAGGACGTTCTGACCGCCTATTCCGATATCAACTCCCTCGTCGTCGAATATTCCATGTATGCCCTGAACGACACGATGGACGTGGACGAAGCGCTGAACACCCTGACCGAGCTCGCCAACGAAGCCATCGCCGACGCCAACTGATTTCTTGCGGTCGTCTCCCTCCTCTTTTTCGGGGAGGGAGACGACTATCACCCTGAAAACGAGGTATCCGCCATGCAGCGAACATATTCACAGCTACAGCGCAAGGAGAATCTGGCCGGCTGGGCGTTTGTGACGCCGGCGCTGGTCTGCTTTCTGGTACTGACGGCTTTTCCGTTTTTCCTTTCCTTGTTCCTGTCGTTTACCAAGTGGAATTTTCTGTCGGGCTGGGATCACATCAAGATCATCGGTCTCAGGAACTTTATGGATTTACTGAAGGACAAGCGCTTTGGTCAGGCCCTGATCAACACGTTTATCTATGCGGTCTCGACGGTGCCCATTTCCATCATCATTTCGCTGCTGCTGGCCTATGCCCTCAACGGGAAGGTCCGGGGCCGGAACGTGCTCCGGCTGGGCTTCTTTATCCCCTATATCTGCTCCGCGGTCGCGCTGGGCGCGGTCTTTAAGTCCCTGTTCCGGGAGGACGGCATCATTAATATGGTGCTGGTCAACATGCATATTCTCGATATGCCGCTCAAGTGGATGGTGGAGCCCAGCCTGTGCAAAATCCCCATCATCATGCTGATCATCTACACCTCCATCGGCTATGAGATGATCATCTACATGGCGGCGCTGCAGAACGTACCCACCAGCCTGTACGAGGCCGCCACCATCGACGGCGCGGGCAGCGCGCAGAAGCTCTGGTATGTGACCATGCCGATGATCTCCCCCACCACCTTCTACCTGGTGATCGTGCGTCTGATCGCCGTATTCAAGGTATTCAGCAGCGTCAACATCATGACGATGGGTTCTCCGGCCATCAACAACACCTCCATGGTCAATGAGATCTACGAGCAGGGCTTCGTCAAGTACAAATTCGGCTACGCTTCCGCCGAGGCTATGGTGCTGTTTGTGATCATTTTAGTGATCACGCTGATCAATTTCGCCGGCCAGAAAAAATGGGTGCACTACTGAGGAGGGGCTTATGAACAAGAGCAAAAAAGTGATGCCCTGGGTGCACATGGTCATTCTCGGCGTGATCGGCATCGTCTTTCTTTCGCCTCTGGTCTGGATGATGTTTTCCTCCCTGAAAACCACCACCGAGGTATTCTCCACCAGCTTTAAGCTGCTGCCCAATATCCCGCAGTGGCACAATTACGTTTTCGTCTGGCAGGAGAGCGAGATCAGCATGCTCCGCGCCTACGGCAACACCATTTTTATCACCGTCTTCGGCACTGTGGTGCAACTGCTGATTTCTTCGCTGGCGGCTTACGCGTTCGCGAAGATCCGCTTCAAGGGCAAGAATTTCGTCTTTTTCCTTTTCCTGTCCACCATGATGGTGCCGGTCGAGGTGACGATCCTGCCCCGTTTCACCCTGTTCAATACCATCGGGCTGTACAATAACCTCTGGGCAGTCATCCTCCCGCACTGGTTCAGCGCCACCTCCATCTTCATGCTGCGTCAGTTCTACATGGGGCTGCCGGACGACCTGATGGAAGCGGCCAAGATCGACGGCGCGACCCACCCGACCATTTTTATGCGCGTGATGCTGCCGCTGACGCGCACCGCGCTGGTCAGTTTGATGGTGCTGGCGATCGTATCCTGCTGGAATGAGTACCTGTCTCCGCTGATCTTCCTGGTCAACACCAAGCTCTACACGGTCTCCCAGACCATCCGCTGGTATATGCTGGACGACCTGCAGCGCTACGAGCTGGTCATGGCCGCGGCCACCAGCGCCATCGTCCCCATCCTGATTTTGTTTATCGCCTCCCAGAAGTCGTTTGTCGAAGGCATCGCGACCTCGGGCGTCAAGGGCTGATATCATGGAATATTCCGACAGCGCGCTTCATCTCAGCGCGGACGTATGCGTGATCGGCGGCGGTATGGCCGGCGTCTGCGCGGCGATCGCCGCGGCGCGGCACGGCGCGAAGGTAGTGCTGATGCAGGACCGTCCCGTGCTGGGCGGTAACGCGTCCAGCGAGATCCGGATGTGGATCCGCGGCGCGGCGGGCGCGGACAATAAGGAGACCGGCATCCTGTCCGAGATCGAGCTCGAACAGATCTGGCGTAACCCGACCATGAATCCCTCCCTGTGGGACAGCGTCCTGTATGAAAAGGTCAAGGCCGAGTCCAACATCCGCCTGCTGCTCAACTGCGCCTGCCTCGGCTGTGAGACGGAGCGCGGCCGCATCAGCAGGGTGCGCGGCTTAATGCTGAACGCCTATACCTATGTGGAGGTGGAGGCCGCGCTGTTCGCGGATTGCTCCGGCGACAGCGTTTTAGGGCCGCTCTGCGGCGCCAGGATGCTTACCGGCAGGGAGGACCGGACTGCGTTCGGCGAGCCGGACGCGCTGGATGCGCCTGACAACCGGGTCATGGGCTCGTCCATCCTGATCCAGGCGCGGCAGACCGATCATCCCTCTGCCTTTATTCCGCCGGCCTTCGCTTACCGTTATCCGACGGACGAGGACCTTCATCTGCACGCCCACGAGTTGGGCGCTTCCGGCACCAATTTCTGGTGGATCGAGGTCAGCGACCGATTTGACACTCTCCATGACACCGGCGCGCTGCGCGACGAGCTGCTGGCCATCGCCTATGGCGTTTGGGACCATCTCAAGAACCACAGCGGCGGGCAATACGACAACTGGGAGCTGGAGTGGCTCGGCTTTCTGCCCGGCAAGCGGGAGACCCGGCGGTATGAGGGCCCCTACGTCCTGCGGGAGCAGGACCTGCTCCAGGGCACCGACTTCCCAGACACAGTCGCCTACGGCGGCTGGACCATGGACAATCATAACCCGCTGGGCTTTTACACGGAGGGCTATTCTTCCACGCACATCCAGGTCCACGTGCCCTACGGCATCCCCTTTAAGAGCCTGTATTCCGTCAACGTTCCCAACCTGCTGTTCGCCGGGCGCAACATCAGCGCCACCCATCTGGCGCTCAGCTCGACGCGCGTGATGGCCACCTGCTCGGTGATCGGGCAGGCGGTCGGCACAGCGGCGGCGCTGTGCGTCCAATTGGGCTGCGACCCCAAGGACGCGCCTATCGACACGCTGCAGCGCCAGCTGCTGGAGGACGGTTGTATGCTGCCCGGAAAATTGCGCAAGGCGCGCGCCGAGGGCCTTTGCGCCGACGAATCGACGCTGGAAACCCTGCGCAACGGCTGGGAAAGGCCGCATGAGGGCGCTTCCAACCGCGTCCTGGTTTCCGCGGACACGGTCTTACGTATGACTCTCACGCCCGGATATCGTCGCCGCCTGCGGCTGGCGCTGGACCCCGATTTTTCGAGGGAAAGTATTTCCGATGAGCCCGCCTTCCGCAAGTTCGCGCTCCGGGCGCACATCACCCGGGACATGAAGCCGCTGAACATGCCCGCTCCGCTGCTAAAAAGCTGCGCGATCGATATCCTCTCCCCGGAGGGTCGGCAGACCGTTCTGATTCGCGACAACCACACCCATTTACTGTGGGTCGACCTGCCGGACGGCGCGACCGAGCTGATCCTGCGTAATTTCCGCGCCTGGGGCGGCGGAGATACCGGCGTCTTTGCCATCGATGTTGTGGAGTGATTTTTATGTCCGTCTATGAAATTATATGTTACGGCGATTCCAATACCTGGGGCACGGTTTCCCGCTACAGCCTGAGCGATCCCCATCGCCGCTTTGGCCGGGACGAGCGCTGGCCCTGCCTGCTGCAGGCCGCGCTGGGCGACGGCTATGCCGTCCACGAGGAAGGCCTGGGCGGGCGGACCACCATCTATACCGCCGACCCGGCCGTCCCGTACAAAAACGGCATGTATATGCTGGAGGGGTGCCTCAAATCCCAATACCCGCTGGACCTGGTCATCCTGATGCTGGGCACCAACGACCTGCACCTGCCCGAGCCCCTGCCGGAAAAGGACCTGGGCAAGGGGATCACGGCGCTGGTGGAATTCATCCAAGCCCATCCGGAATTCGGCCCGGAAGAGCAGCGCGCGCCCGAGATCCTGCTGATCGCGCCGCCCTTTGTCACCCGTTCCACGCCGAACGGCCGGACCGAGGTTTATCCGAGCTTCCACGGCGAATACGGCGAGTGGTTGAGCCGCCGTTTCCCGGAGGTCTACCGGCAGGTCGCCGAGACGCACGGCTGCCATTTCCTGGACGCCCAGCCCCTGACCGTGCCCGACGGCGGGGACGGCGTGCATCTGAACGCCGAAAGCCACCGGCGGCTCGCGGCGGCGGTGTACGACGAGGTGCTCCGCATCCGGAAGGGAGAAAAGACTTATGCGTGAAATCGACGCTTCCGACGCTAAACTGATCATGCGCTTTGACAAGCCCGTGCGCTCGGCGCAGGGTATGGCCGTGTACGGCGATCTCGTTTTTCAGCTGTTCCATACGGGTCAGTGCGCGGTCTTTGATCTGAACAGCCGGAAGGAAGCGCCGCTGGCCTTTTTCCCCCTGGGTTCCGCCAATGCGGGGGACCCGACGGACGATTACATCAACCACGCCAATCAGTGTATGTTCAGCGACGCGCACCGGAACGGCAATCCCCTGCCCCTCCTGTATGTCACCGCCGGCTATGGGATCGGCGCGAACGACGAGGGGTATTATTACCATTGCGCGGTCGAGGATATCCGCCTGCAATATGACGATAAGGGCGCGGTCATCGGCGGCGGGTCGACCTGCGTCCAGACCATCCGCTATCAGGACGGCCCCATGGAGGGCCTTCCCTGGAAGCAGCCCTGCTGGGGCTGCCCCGCCTGGTTTGTGGACAATCGGGAGCGGTATATCTACATGTTCTCCGCCCGCTACCGTACCACCGAGGCGTTCAAGCATCTGTACGCCGAGAACGAATACATCATCACCCGCTTCCCCCTGCCGGACCCGCTGAAAGGCGGCGCGGTCCGCTTTGGGCCGCAGGACATCCTGGATCAGTTCACCGCGCCGTTCGACATCCCGTTTACCCAGGGCGGCATGATCGCGGGCAACAAGCTCTTTTATACCTTCGGGCTCGGGGACAGCCGCTATCCCGACGGCCTCCGCGTCTACGACCTCGATCAAAAGCGGCTGTGCGCCCGCGCCGACCTGTCCCATACCGTGTTCGGGCGGGAGGAGATCGAAAGCTGCAGCTTCTGGCGCGGCCAACTGATCTGCAACACCAACGCCAAGCCGCAGGGCGGGTTTTATAACTTGGGTTCCCTTTGGGCGGAACTTACGGGGGACGGCGCATGAGGGTCGCTCTGGGCCTTGATTTCGGCTCGTTAAGCTGCCGGGGCGTGCTTGCGCGCTGCGACAGCGGCGAGATCGTCGCGGAGGCCGTCAGCCCTTACGCTCACGGCGTCCTGCCCGGCCCGAACGGCGCTGTCCGGCAGCAGCCGGAGGACTTCCTCCGGTCGCTGGCCGAGGTGACGCGTTCCCTGGCAGAACAGGCCGGGGAGGCGGAGATCGCCGCCGTCGGTCTGGACACCACCGCCAGCACCGTCGTCCCGATACAGTCAAACGGCCGGCCCCTCTGCGCCGTGATGGACGATCCCGAGACGCTGGCGATCATGTGGAAGGATCATCGCGCCGTCGCCGAAGCGCAGGCATTGACCATCGCGCTTGAAAAAAGTCGCCCGGAGCTGCTTCGGCGGCTGGGCGGCAGCGTCGGCGCGGAATCCCTGGTCCCCAAAGTGATGCGCCTGCGCCGGGCCGCGCCCGATGTATGGGCCGCAGCCTATGCGTTTCTGGAGGTCGGCGATTGGCTGACCTCCTATCTGACCGGCCGCTCCACCATGAGCCTGGCCACGCTGACCTGTAAGGACCTGTATGACGGCGGCTATCCGGCGGACGATTTTTTCAAAGCAATTGATCCGTGTCTGACCAGGCTGACCCGGAAGCTGATGCCCTGGAAAAGCGTAACGCGCGGCTATCCCGGCCAATGCGCCGGGAGCCTCTGCCCCGAGGCGGTGACCGCGCTCGGCCTGCCTAAAGGCATCCCAGTCACCTTCGCTCAGATGGACGGCTATGCCGGGCTGATGGGGGTAGGGGTCAGCGAGCCCGGCGAGCTGGTGATGGCCGCCGGCACGTCGACCGGGTTCTTTGTGCTGACTGACCGAGACGTCATCCCGCGGGGCGTCTGCGCCGCGGGGAAAAACAGCATGCTGCCCGGCTTTACGGGCATTGCCGCCGGTCAGGCCGCGTCGGGGGATCAGCTGGCCTGGTTTGTGGCCAACGCCGTTCCGGAGGCCTACACCGCGGAGGCTCGCCAGAGGGGGATGGATATCCATGCCCTGCTGTGCGAGCGGGCGCGGGCCATTCCCTCCGCCGCGCCGCGCCTGCTGGCGCTGGACTGGCTGAACGGCAACAAGTCCCCCCTGAATCAGCCGGATCTGAGCGGCTTGCTGCTGGGCCTGACGCTGAACACCAGGCCGGAGGAGATTTACCGCGCGTTGCTGGAAGCCTCCGCCTTTGGCGCGCGCCGCATCGTGGATACGCTGAGCGAACAGGGAGTTCCCATCCGGCGGGTGCTCGTCTGCGGCGGCATGTCCCAGAAAAGCCCGCTGCTGATGCAGCTGTATGCCGATGTGCTGAGGCGGCCGATCGAGGTCAGCGCCTGTCTGCAGACGACGGCGCTGGGCTCCGCCATGGCGGCCGCGGCCGCCGCCGAGCCGGACGGATACCGGCGTTTCGGCGAGATCATCCGGCGGATGAAGCCGGATACGCTGACCGTTTATCAGCCCGACGAGCGGCAAAAGGATCTGTACAAAAGCCTCTATCGGGAGTACTGCGCGCTGACGGAATACTTTGCTCAGGACAACGCCGTCATGCGGCGTCTGCGGAAAGGAGAAACCGATGTTCGATTATGATGTGATTGTCGCCGGAGGCGGTCCCGCCGGCGTCGCCGCGGCCGTCGCCGCCGCCCGGCAGGGAGCCTGTACCGCGCTGCTTGAGCGCTACGGCATTTTAGGAGGTATGCTGACCTCCGGGCATGTGAACCCCGTCCTCGGCAGCACCTCCGCCGGTACCATCGGCGAGGAGCTGATGGGCCTGCTCTGCCATCAGCAGGCGACCACCCGCAACGGCGTGGAGCGCAGCGTGGACCCGGAGGAAGCCAAGGGAACGCTGCTGCGCTGGGTCACGGACGCGGGGGTCGACGTCTGGTTGCAGACGCCGGTGGTGGATGTGATCCGCGAGGGTTCCCGCGTCGCCGCCGTGAAGGTCGGAGCGCAGGACGGGGTGCGCACGCTGACTGCTGGCGCGTTCGTGGACGCGACCGGCGACGGCATGCTCGCGGCGCTCGCCGGGGCCGAATACCGGATGGGCCGGGAGGGCGACGGGCTCTGTCAGCCGACCAGCCTCGAATTCACCGTCGATCAGGTGGACGAGCGGACCGCCATCACCTGCTGGGGCGGCACCGACCCGGTGACATTGCCGGACGGCGTCCGATACGCGGATTTCTGCCGCCAAATGGAGCAGGTCGGCGAGCTCCCGGCCCATGTTTCCATCGTGCGCCTGCACCGCACCGCCCTGCCCGGAGAGCGCTGCGTCAACGCGACCCAGGTCAACGGCCAAAACCCGCTGACGCGGGAGGGCCTGCTGGCGGCCGAGCTGGAGCTGCGCTCGCAAATCCCGCAGGTCGTGGCCTTCCTGCGCAAATATGTCCCCGGCTTTGAGCGCTGCGCGCTCAAGTCCACCGGCAGTACGCTGGGCGTGCGCGAAACGCGCCGCATTCAGGGCGACGCCATCGTCAACGATACCGACGTCGAAACCGGCGGGCGGTATGACGACGCCGTTGTACATAACGCCTGGTTTTTGATCGACATCCACAATCCCGCCGGGGGCGGACAGGCCGAGGGCCATTCCCAGCTCGCCGTGCCCTATGATATTCCCTATGGGGCGCTGCTGCCCAAGGGAATCGACGGCCTGCTGACCTGCGGACGCTGTATCTCCGGCACTCATCGCGCCCACGCCAGCTACCGCGTGATGTACGTCTGCTTTGCCACCGGCCAGGCAGCCGGCGTCGCCGCCGCCCTCAGCGCCCGTGAGAAGCTGACGCCCCGCCAGCTGCCCGCTTCGGCTGTTCAGGAGGCGCTCATGCGGATCGGCGTGGATCTGGGACGCTGAGATATCACGGCTTTTGTAACGGTAACAGAGATATGATGGCGCGGGAAGTATGGTTATGATATAATAAAAGCTCAGAAAAGAAAAACGGGGGTGACCAGGGTGTACCGGGTGATTCAAAAATTTCCTGAGCTTGAACCCTTTGCGGGGGATATCGACCTGCGGATGTCGCGTTATAAGGATAAGTGCTATCAGCTGCTGCGGGGCCGCATGTCGCTCAAGGATTTTGCGAACGCGCATACCTACTACGGCTTTCATCGCCTGCCGGACGGCTGGGTGTATCGCGAGTGGGCGCCGGGCGCCGATCAGCTGTATCTGACGGGAGATTTTAACGGCTGGAAATGGACGGAAACGCCCCTTGAGCGCCTTGACAACGGAAATTGGGAATTGACATTGCCCGGCGATACGCTGCAAAAGGGAAGCAGGGTGCTGACGATCGTCCGGAACGGGGACAGGCTGACCCAGCACGTGCCTCTGTACGCCCGGCGGGTCACGCAGGATTGGGTGACGCAGAGCTGGTGCTGCGAGGTGTGGGACGACCTGGAGCCCTATCCCTGGACCGACGGGGACTTTCGCCAGGAGGAGCCGCCGCTCATTTATGAGGCGCACGTCGGCATGTCCGGCGAGGAAGAAAAGATCGCCACCTATCGGGAGTTTGCCGACTGGGTGCTGCCCCATGTGCAGGACGCGGGTTACAACACCGTTCAGCTGATGGCAATCATGGAGCACCCCTTTTACGGGTCCTTCGGGTATCAGGTGAGCAGCTTTTTCGCGCCGTCCAGCCGCTTCGGCTACCCGGACGACCTCAAATACCTGGTCAACCGGGCCCACGAAATGGGGATCAGGGTGCTCCTGGACGTCGTGCATTCGCACGCGGTCGGAAACACGCTGGAGGGCATCAACCTATTTGACGGCACCTCCTACCAATTTTTCCACGAGGGCCCGGAGGGGGATCACCCCGCCTGGGGCACCAAATGCTTTGACTATAACAAGCCCGAAGTGCTGCATTTCCTGTTGAGCAACCTCAAGTACTGGCTGGACGAATATCATTTCGACGGCTTCCGCTTTGACGGCGTCACCTCCATGCTGTACCACGATCACGGCCTGGGCGCCAGCTTCAGCGAGCTGGCTCAGTATTTTACCATGAATACCGCCGTGGAGGCCGTCACCTATCTCCAGCTGGCCAACGAGCTGATCCGCCAGGTGAAGCCCGACGCGCTGACGGTCGCGGAGGATATGTCGGGGATGCCCGGTATGTGCGAGCCGGTGCAGGACGGCGGGATCGGCTTTGATTATCGGCTGGGCATGGGCATCCCCGACCTGTGGATCCGCTATGTCAAGGAGCGCCGGGACGAGGATTGGGACCTGAACCTCATCTGGAAGGAGATGACCTTCCGGAACGCGCCGACCGTGGCCTACGTGGAAAGCCACGACCAGGCCCTGGTGGGGGACAAAACGATGATGTTCCGCTTTGCCGACGCCGCGATGTACACGCAGATGAATCGGACGTGCCACAGCGAGGTCATCGACCGGGCCATGGCGCTGCATAAGCTGACGCGGCTGCTGACCATGGCCGCCGGGGGCAGCGGCTACCTGACCCTCATGGGTAACGAGTTCGGGCATCCCGAATGGATCGACTTCCCCCGGCCGGGGAACGGCAACAGCTTCAAATACTGCCGCCGTCAGTGGAGCCTGATGGAAAACCGGGACCTCAAATACCGCGCGCTGTACGACTTTGACCGGGACATGATCCGCCTGGCCAAGGAGCACCGGATCTTTGACCAGCCCTATCCCGAGCTGCGGCTGCTGAACCAGGAGGATCATGCGCTGGCCTTTGAGCGGGGCGGGCTGCTGTTCGCGTTCAATTTTTCGCCCGACCGGAGCTATGCGGATTATGTGATCCCGGTCGGCGAGGGCCGGGATTACGCGCTGCTTTTGTGCAGCGACGACGAAAAATACGACGGCTACAACCGGGTGGAGCGCGGGCCGGTCAGCGCGTATGTGCCGGGGCTTTCGGGCAACCATGTGCGGCTGTATCTGCCCGCGCGCACGGCGCTGGTGCTGGCCCCGGTCCGGCAGGGAGGTGCTGAAGCATGAGCGAGGCTGAGCGTGAGCGGCCGGCGGACTTTATATCCCTGACCGAGCTGGTGCCGGACGCGTTGCTGGATATCCGGTATCATTCGACCTTCAATTTTGTCGGAGAGCCGATCGACGGCTATCTGGAGCCGATCGCCCTGATCACCGGGCAGGCGGCCGAGGCGCTGCGCCGGGTGAGCGATACGGCCCTCGGGCAGGGCTATCGGCTGAAGATTTTCGACGCCTACCGCCCGCAGCGGGCGGTGGACCATTTCGCGCGCGGGGCGGAGGACGTGGAGGACGTCCGGATGAAGCCTTATTTTTATCCGGACGTCGACAAACGGGCGCTGTTTCGCGAGGGCTATATCGCCCGGCGCTCCGGTCACAGCCGGGGGAGCACGGTGGACTTGACGCTGTTTTCCATGCGGGCGGGCCGGGACGTGGATATGGGCGGGGCGTTCGATTATTTCGGGGACCTTTCCCACCCGGATCATCCGGGCGTTATGCCGGAGCAGCACGCCGCGCGGATGCTCCTGCGCCAATGGATGACCAATCAGGGCTTCCGTCCCCTCTCCACGGAATGGTGGCACTTTACCCTGGACCGGGAGCCGTATCCGGATACCTACTTCGATTTTCCGGTCCGCCGATAAAAAATAGCCCGGAGGATTCCGGTCCAATACTCGTTGAGCGCCTCCCGATTTTTTGGCAAAAAAATTGCCAAACGGGTATTGACAAACAACCGATCCCGTGATACCTTAATGACAAGCTCAATCCGGCGTTTATTTTTCAGGTGTTGTACACTCGAGTAAACTACACGTGATACACTCGAGTAAACAGCTGAAAAATCGTAAAAATCTTTTTTGCCGGATGATGAAGGAATCGTCCTTCAAAGATCATCAAAGGAGGAACACCCATGAAAAAGCTACTGTCCCTGGTCCTGGCGCTGTGCCTGATCCTGTCCCTGGCGAGCGTTTCCGCGCTGGCTGAAGGCGGCAAGACCGTGCTCAAGGTTTCCAACTACGCCGTGCTCGAATCCAACTACACTAAATTCTGGGAGGATGTCGAGACGGGCTTTGAGGCCGCGTATCCCGAGTATGACCTGGTGTATGTGACCAGCGAATACAGCCAGACCCCCAACACCGTGATCACCGCCGCCGGCGCGGAGGACTACTGCGACGCCATGTTCGGCGAGCTGTCCTGGGTATCCACGCTGGCCTACGCTTTTGAGCCGGTCAACGACGTGCTGACCCCTGAGTTGATCGGCGAGTTCGACGCCACGATCCTCGACTCCTGCGTGTTTGACGGCGAGTGCTACGCGATCCCCTACTATGTGTCTCCCTTTATCCTGTATTACAACAAGGACCTGCTGGCCGAGGCGGGCGTTCAGGTGCCCACCAATTACAGCGAGCTGGCCGCCGCCTGCGAAAAGCTGGCCCAGCTCAAGAGCCCCATCACCGGCAACGCGGTCGTGCCCTTCGGCCAGACCACCGCTTCCGTGGCGATCTCCGGCACTTCTCTGACCGCCTTCATCTATAATTTCGGCGGCGACGTGCTGGACCTGGAAACCGGCAAGATGAGCATCGATAACGAGGGCTTCACCGAGGCCCTGACCTGCCTCAAGAGCCTGTATGACGCGGGCTATATGACCGCCAACCAGAAGCTCAAGGAGCTCCGTCAGTCCTTCGCCAACGGCGAGCTCGCCATGTACTACGACCAGTCCTGGGGCTTCTCCGGCGTGTCCGGCATCAATCCCGACGCGGCTGCCTTCACCGCCTCCGCGCCCGCACTGTCCGGCGGCAACGGCTCCGGCCAGTCCGTGCTGAACGCCGGTGTGTTCATGGTTTCCAACAAGAACGGCAACGCCGAGGGCGTCAATAAGTTCATCGAATACGTGACCTCCGACGAAGTCAACGGCCATTACATCCTGGATATCGCCGCCGGCTGGTCCGCCAAGACCGCGCCGATGGAAGTGCAGGCCGTGCTCGAAGGCGCTACCGGCAGCCAGGGCAACCTGAAGGCCGTGCCCATGATCGAAACCCTGAACGACCTGAACCTCGAGCTGGATACCCTGGCCCAGAACGTGACCCTGAACGGCATGAGCGTGGAGGACGCGATCCAGGCCTTCAAGGACAGCGCCGCGTACCAGGAAATCGGCGAATAACGCGCGATAAAGCTATCATGCCGGGAGGGACGCCTCCCTCCCGGCCCGGTTTACGCGGGAAAGTGCTGAATAATTGTGGACCGTTCTCGCTTTCCCGCTATCATTATGCCTATTTCGGCCTTTCAGAAGGATGGATGTCGCTATGGAGAGGCAGCTGCGTTTCAATAAAAAGACGGGAGATCGGCTGTTTTGGCTCCTGTTGATCCTGCCGGCGCTGATCATTATCACCACGTTTATCCTGATCCCCATCGCGGACTCGGTGCGCATGTCCTTCACCGAATATAAGATGAAGAACATCTTGCGCGGCACGCCCGCGACCTGGAATCACTTTGAGAACTACGCGAAGCTGCTGCGCAACAAGCAGTTTCTGCCCACCATCGGCCGCACCTTCGGCTTTGTGGTCGGGGTGGTGCTGGCTCAGTTCCTTCTGGGCATGATTTTTGCCCTGATCCTGAACAGCAACGTTCGCGGCGCGCGCTTGATCCGCAGCGTCATGATGATGCCCTGGGTGGTGCCCACGGTCATTTCCGCCCTGATCTGGCTGTGGATCTTCCAAAGCCAGTACGGCCTGTTCAAATATCTGGTCAGCGTCTTTTCCTTGGGGGCGGTCAATGATTTCGGCATCCTGAACGACACCTCCTGGGCGCTCGTCGGCATCGGCATCGCGGCGCTGTGGAAGCAGATCCCGCTGACCACGCTGCTGTTGCTGGCCGGGCTTCAGAATGTGCCGGACGATATGATCGAGGCGGCCACCATCGACGGCGCGGGGTATTTTACCCGCCTGTTCAAGATCGTCATGCCCTACATGCGCAGCGTCATCCAGGTGGTGCTGACCATGGCCATCATCGAGAACTTCAAGCAGTTCCCGCTGATCTGGACGATGACCGGCGGCGGGCCCTCCAACTCGACCACGACCCTGGCGATTATGTCCTACCGCGAGGCCTTCGTCAGCCAGAACCTGGGCTCCGGCGCGGCGGTCACGACGATTTGGATGCTGCTGATGATCGTGGTGGTCTGGGTGTTCCGTAAGCTCATGAAGCGCCAGGAAATCGACTGAGGGGAGGGGAAGGCATGAATACGAAATCGGCGGCCCGCTGGGCTAAGGCTGGCAAATATCTGCTGCTGTTCCTGATCCTCCTGTTCCTGTTGTTCCCGCTGTACTGGATGCTGATCACCTCGTTCAAGACCAACCTGGAGTCCTACATGTACCCGCCCACCTTCTGGCCGAAGGACTTCACCACCCAAAGTTATATCAGCCTGTTCACCGAGAACAACCAATTCTTCGTTTATTACAAGAACAACTTTATCGTGTCCGCCCTGGTGGCGGCGATCACGCTGATCATTTCCTTCATGGCGGGCTACGCTCTGAGCCGCCTGCACGTAAAGTTCAACCCCGTGCTGGTGGCGCTGCTGACGGCCTCCCAGATGTTCCCGGTCGTCAGTCGCCTGATCTCCCTGTATTCCATCCTGCGCACGGTCAAGCTGATCAACACCGTGCCGGGCCTGGTGCTGGCGGTCACGGCCTCGCAGATCCCCTTCTGCACGATGCTGATGTCCTCCTTCTTTGACGGCATCCCCGTCAGCATCGAGGACGCCGCCAACGTGGACGGGGCGGGGCGCTTTCGCACCATGTTTTCCATCGCTTTTCCCCTGGTCAAGGGCGGGGCGCTGGCGGTCGGCATCTATTCCTTCCTGATGGCCTGGGACGACTTCCTGCACGCCGCGATCCTGATCCAGTCCGATGAGCTGCGCACGCTTTCGGTGGGCATCTCCGCCCGGTATCTGGGCGAATTATCCTACGACTGGTCGCTGGTCAACACGATCTCCATCATCGGCATCCTGCCCATGCTGCTGTTGTTCTTCTTCTTCCAGAAGTACATGGTCAAGGGGCTTGTGGCGGGGGCTGTCAAGGGATAACATCACGAAGATTGAATAAGGAGAGAGGTTTATGAGCAAACAGAACGGCGAAATCACCTATCGGGAAATTTACAGCCAGCCTGGGGCCTTCCGGGCGGTGCTGGATACGCTGCCCCAGGCCCGGGCGACGCTGGACAAGGTATTTGAGGAACGCTACGACGAGCTGATCTTCACCGGCTGCGGCACCTCGCTGTACCTGGCGCAGACGGCGGCCTATGTATTCAGTCTCTATAACGCAACGCCCGCCAAGGCGGTATGCTGCTCCGAGCTGTATTACGCGCCGGACGCCTATATCAAGGGCCGCACCCTGGTGCTGCCGATGACGCGCAAGTCCGTGACCAGCGAGGTGCGCATGGCGATCGACCGCGTGCGGCAATTGGAGCGGGTGCGGACGCTGGCCATCACCTGCGACGCGGGCAGTGCCGAATATAACGACGATATTCTCCTGTGTCCCGGCATCGATGAAAAGAGCATCATCATGACCAGCTCCTTCACCGCGATGGTGCTGATGGCGCAGATCGTGGCGCTGCACGCGGCGGGGCGGACGGAGGCGCTGGAAGCCCTTTCCGCCGTTCCGGCGCTGGCTGATCGCGCGATCCCGCAGATGGATCAGCTGGCCGAAAGGATCGTGCGCGAGAACCCGGCGCTCGACCTGTACGTGACGCTGGGCCAGGGGGCGTATTACGGCATTGCCTCCGAGAGCATGAACAAAATGAAGGAAATGGGCCTGACCAACAGCGAGGCCTATTATACCCTCGAATACCGGCACGGCCCCATGAGCCTGGTGACGGACAAGACGCTGATCGTCCTGCTGCCCTCGCCCGAAACGGCGGAGGCGGACGCCGCGCTTCTGCGCCAGATGGAAGGCTACGGCGCGGTGACGGCTTCTCTGGGCGAGGCCGCCGACCGGGTCGGCGGGCGGTATGTCCTGCCGATCGAGGGCGGCCTGATGGACGTCCTGCCTGTGGCCGTGATCTTTTCCCAGCTGCTGGGCTATCACATTGCCCTCCATAAGGACATCGACCCCGATGCCCCCCGCCACCTGTCGTTAGCGATTGTATTGGATCAGCAGGGTTCACGCAAGGCGTGAACCCTTGGCAGGGAAATCCTTTCCCGCCAACGCCACCCTTTGGACGCCTTTTCCTCTCGGATCGCTTCGCGCTCCTCCCGGGCGGAAAAGGCGCAAGGAATGAATTTTCGCTCTCGGGTGGCAAGCTAACCTTCGCGAAAATTCTCCTCGGGGCGGCAAAGCCACCCCTGCGGATTTCATTGAAGGGGCTCTGCCCCTTCAAATCCCCGGAAGTTAGTCTTTTTTCAAGTAATGCTTCA
>JAFUHB010000040.1 GCA_017469085.1 Clostridia bacterium | reverse complement strand
TCAAAGGGCAGCAGCATGGTCATCGCGTCAAAGCCGTCTCCGCGGATGGTAAAGTACGCGCTGTAATACGCCTGCGGGTAATAGACCTTGTACCAGGCCACGCGAAGCGCCATCGTCACATAGGCCACGGCATGCCCCTTGGGGAACATGTATTTGATCTTCTTGCAGCTGTCGATGAACCACGGGGGCACGTTGTGCGCCACCATGGCCTCCTCCATCTCCGGCTTCAGGCCCTTGCCCTTGCGCACGCTTTCCATCGTGGTAAAGGACATTTTGCTCTCTACCCCATAGGCGATCAGAGCGTTCATGATATCGTCGCGCGTACAGATACAATCCTTCAGATGGGCGGTGCCGTTCATGATCAGGTCCCGGGCGTTGCCCAGCCAAACGTCGGTGCCGTGCGAAAGGCCGGAAATGCGGATCAGCTCCTCCATCGTGGTTGGATGCGTTTCATCCAGCATCCCGCGCACAAACGAGGTGCCGAACTCCGGCACGCCCAGGGTGCCGGTGGTGCAGTCGATCTGCTCCTGCGTGACTCCCAGGGCCTCGGGAGAAGAAAAGAGGCTCATGACCCTCTTATCGTCCAGAGGGATGGACTTAAAGCTGACCCCGGTCAGCTCCTCCAGCATGTGCATCATGGTCGGGTCGTCGTGACCGAGGCAATCCAGCTTGACGAGCACGTCGTGCATGGAGTTAAAGTCAAAGTGGGTGGTCACAATGCCGCACTCCAGATCGACCGCCGGGTGCTGGACCGCGGTGAATTGACAGATATCGTAGTTCTTGGGCAGCACCACGATACCGCCGGGATGCTGGCCGGTGGTGCGCTTGACGCCGACGCAGCCGGCGGCCAGACGATCCTTTTCGGCGTCGGAAACGGTCTTTTCGTGCTCCTCCAGGTATTTGAGCACGTAGCCGTAGGCCGTCTTTTCCGCCAGGGTGCCGATGGTGCCCGCGCGGAACACCGAGCCCTTGCCAAACACCTCCTCGATATAGGCGTGGGCCCGGGGCTGATACTCGCCGGAAAAATTCAGGTCGATATCAGGCACCTTATCTCCCTTGAAACCGAGGAACACCTCGAAGGGGATATCAAAGCCCTCCTTGCGCAGCGGCTCACCGCAGACCGGGCATTTTTTATCCGGCAGGTCGACGCCCACCGTGTAGCCCTTGGGGATATCGAAGTAGCCCTTTCGGCATTTGGCGCAGCGATAATGTGGCGGCAGGGCGTTGACCTCCGTGATGCCGCTCATGCAGGCCACAAAGGAGGAGCCGACGCTGCCGCGGCTGCCCACGAGATAGCCGTCGCGCAGGGATTTTTGCACCAGCTTGTTGGCGATCGAATACAGCGTGGCATAGCCATAGCCGATGATGGAGCTCAGCTCCTTTTCCAGGCGCTTGGTGATGATCTCCGGCAGCTCGTCGCCGTACATTTCGTGCGCCGTCTGCCAGCTCATGGTTTCGATATCGTGGGCCGCGTCCTCCCAGAAGGGAGAGAAGGTCTCCTTGCCCTCGGGATGCGGAATATGCCAGAACGTTTTTTCCACCCGGTCGGCAATGCGGTTGGTGTTGGTCACCACGACCTCGAAGGCCTTTTCCTTGCCCAGGTAAGAAAACTCCTCGAGCATTTCATCGGTGGTTTTCAGGTAAAGCGGGGGCTGCTGCTCGCAGTCCTTGAAGCCTTGGGCATTTTGGATGATGGTGCGGAAGATCGCGTCCTCCGGATCCAGGAAGTGAACGTCGCCGGTCGCGCAGACAGGGATGCCCAATTGCTCGCCCAGCCAGACGACCTTGCGGTTCATATCGCGAAGGGCCTCCTCGTCCTCCGCCAGGCCCTCGCGCAGCATGAAAGCATTGTTCCCGATGGGCTGGATCTCCAGATAATCATAGAACCGGGCGATCTTTTTGAGCCGGTCGTCGCTCTCTCCGGCGGCGACGGCCTGCATGAGCTCGCCCTCTATGCAGGCGGAGCCCACGATCAGCCCTTCGCGGTAACGCTGTAAAACGGCCCTCGGCACCATGGGGCGGCGGCGGAAATAATTGAGGTGCGCCTCCGTCACGATGTGGTTAATGTTTTCAACGCCCTTTTGGTCCTTCGCCAGCAGGACGATGTGCGTGCTGCTGCCCAGGGTATAGGCGTGGGAAAGGTCATTGAGATCTGCCAGCGTTGCGCAGCCCCGCTTCTTGGCCTCGTCCAGCATCCTGCCCAGGCATTGCGCGGTGGCCGTCGCGTCGTTTACCGCCCGGTGCGCGTCCTTCAGGGACACGTTCAGCCGCTTGCATACAGCGCCCAGCTTATGGGATTTCAGCTCCGGGTAAAGCTTGCGGGCCATGGATAAGGTGTCCAGCGTAGCGCGCTCAAACGTCTGCCCGACGCGCTTTAACTCGTTCCGAAGGATCGAGATATCGAACTTGGCGTTGTGGGCGGCGACCGGGCAGTCCCCGATAAACTTCATGATTTTGGGCAGCGCGGTTGCCGCGTCGTCCTGCCCGTACAGCATCTGATCGGTAATGTGGGTGAGCTCGGTGATCTTCTGGGGCAGCGGGAAACCGGGATTGATGAACAGGTCGATCGAATCCACGATCTGGCCGTGCGCCAGCTTGACCGCGCCGAACTCGATCATGCGGTCCTTGCGGGTATTCAGGCCCGTCGTTTCAAAGTCGAGCACCACGATCGGCTCGTCGAGCGGGGTGTCCGTCGCGTCCTCCACGATGGCTTCATCATCCGTCAGATAGGCCTCTACGCCTGGGATCAGCTTGATCCCGTATTTCTTTGCCGCGCCGAAGGCCTCGGGGTAGGCCTGCACGACGCCGTGATCGGTGACCGCGATGGCCTTGTGCCCCCATTTGGCCGCCCGCTCCATGAGCGCGGAAACGGAGGAGATCGCGTCCATCGTGCTCATGTTGGTGTGCAGATGCAGCTCAACACGTTTTTCCTCGGCATTGTCCATGCGCTGCGGCAGCTCCGCGTGGGAGATATCGTCCGCCATGATAATGACTTCCTTGAGGAAATTATCATACTGCGTCTTGCCGCGGACCAGGATGCCCTGCCCCACCTTGATTTCTTTGACGATGGCCTCAACGGCGGCCTTTTCCTCCGAGGTGATCGGGGCTTCTTCCTCCGGCTGCGCGCCCCGCGGCCCCCGTGGGCGATAGTTCAGGAAGGTCTTGCATTTGATGGAGCTGGTCAGGTCGGTCACGCCAAAGGTGAGCAGCAAGGTCGCGCCGCCCGATACCTCCCGCGTTTCAACAGACAATACCCTGCCCCGGATCGTGACCCGGCCGGACTCCTGATTCAGCTCTTCGATAGCCACCGGCGGATCGGCGATGGCCCGGCCCCGGATGCGATCGGACTTTTTTTCTTCCGCAGGCTTCTTAAGGGGGGCAGCGGGAAGGCTGCTTTGCAGGAGCTTTAGCTCCGCCTCCCGTGCCTTCAGTTCCTCCTCCAGCAGCGCCTGCGCGTCGCCGCGCACCTCGATGGACACCGGCAGATCGATCCGGAAAATATCGCTGACCGCCTGCCGCACCTTTTCCCGCGCCCCGCCGTTTACAAAATAATCGGCGGCGAAGGCGCTGGGCACCTCCATTTTCAGCCGTCCGCCCTCCGTGGTAAAACGGATCAGCCTGCGCCAGCCGATGGCGCAGGGGTACTGACGGCATAAAAAGTCCAGGATCGGCTCGGCATACTGACCCGGCTCCTGCATAAAGGGCTCCGCCAGGGCCGGGGAGGCGATGCGAACGGAAATCCGCATATCCGCAAAAATGCCCTCCAGGACCCGCTTGATGGCCTGGAACTGCTCCTGCCCGATCAGCCTTTCGGACAGGAAGGAAATGACCGCCCAGTTTTTTTCGCGGTCGAAATAAACCCGGTCGATGGTCAGGTTCCCCTTGGCGGCCGGCACCGATTTTTCGATTTTCTGAAGCAGCTCAGTTTTCGTCATATTCGCCGTTCAAAAACGCTCTGACAGCGTTCAGCATTTCCGTTTCCAGGTCTCCCTCGAGCTTTTTGACAAACCGGCCGCGGATATAGAGCGCCCCGCAGCCGTCGCCGCCGCAAAGGGCGACATCCTTATCCCGCGCCTCGCCAGGGCCATTGACCACGCAGCCCATCACGGCAATGGAAACGTCCCTCGCTTCCTCCTGAAAGGCCTCCTCCAGGCATCGGGTGATGCGCTCGACATCGATACGGGTCCGCCCGCAGGTCGGGCAGGAAGTAAAGCGGATCCCGCCCCTGAGCCCAATTGCCTTCAGGATATCCTGGGCGGCGTAAGCCTCGCGCACCGGATCGCCGGTCAGGGATACGCGGATCGTATCGCCGATCCCATCCAGCAAGAGCGCGCCGATCGCAATCGCCGATTTGACCGTGCCCTGTCCGGGAAGGCCGGCCTCGGTCACGCCCACGTGGAGCGGGTAATCGCACAGCCGGTCGATAAGCCGATCGGTTTCCACCGTCATGCGCGCGTCGCTGACCTTCAGGGAAATCACGATATCCTCGAAGCCGGCTGCCTCCAGCAGCCGAACGTGGCCCAGCGCGCTTTCACAGAGCGCCTGCGGCGTGACCCCGCCAAAGCGATTTAGGACGTCCTTTTCAAGGGAGCCCGCGTTGACGCCTACACGAATGGGCACACGGTGGCGCTTGGCGCAGTCCGCCACCAGGCGCACCCGATCCGCACCGCCGATATTGCCCGGATTGATGCGGAGCTTGGCAATGCCGTTTTCCATCGCGCCAATGGCCAGACGATGATCAAAATGGATGTCCGCGCAGAGGGGGACCCGGCTTCCTTCCACGAAGGAGCGCACGTTGCGCACGCAAGCCTCGTCAAACACCGATACCCGCACCAGCTCGCAGCCGGCATCAGCGAGCTCATTTATTTGGCGGAGAGTCGCGCTTAAATCCCGGGTGTCGGTATTGGTCATCGACTGGATCGAAACGGGCGCTCCGCCGCCGATCTTCAGGTTGCCTGCGTATACGGCCCGCTTCATCCGACGCCTCCGATCAGGTTCAATACATCATGGAAGGTGAGCACGACAAACAGCAGCATCAGCGCCGCGAAGCCAGCCATCTTGATATAGGCCTCCAGCTTTCTATGCATGGGTTTGCGCCGGATCGCTTCGATCAGCAGGATCACGATCTGGCTGCCGTCCAGACCGGGGATCGGCAAAAGATTGACCAGCCCCAGGTTCACCGAGATCATGATCAACAGTTCCAGGTACGCTGTAAAGCCGTAGGAGCGGGTCTGATCGGCCACTACGCTGATCACGCCGACCGGGCCGGACATCTGGCTCAGATTCCGTCCGGTGCTGACCAGCTCGCGCAGAGCGTCCAAAATGGCCCTCCCCTCGAGCACACATAGCTGGAAGGACAGCCGCGCCGACTGCAGGACGCCCGTTTGGACTTGCTCCTGACGGATGATCTCCGGGCTGATCATGACGCCGATCATCATCGTGCCGCTGCTGTCCGCGACCGGAGTGACCGAAAGCGTCACCTCCTCGCCGCCCCGATCCACGATAACGGTCAGGGGCTCATCGCCCGCCTGATAGGCGTTGATCAGCTGGATCGCGCGGTAGCCTGTCCCCTCGTCGTTCAGACCGGCTGCGTCTGTGCCGTTGACGGATACGATATAATCCCCTGCTTCAAAACCAGCGAGGTCGGCCACGGAGCCCGCATTGACGCTTTCGATGCGCATCTTGCCGTATTCAACGGCGGTCACGCCGCTGCAAAAATAAAAGCCGAACCCCACCAGGAAGGCCAGTACGAAGTTCATCATCGGGCCCATGAATACCACCAGCAAACGCTTCCAGACGCTGAAGTGGCTCATTGCCCGCGGATCGTCGTCCGCCGCGTCGTCCGGATCGTCCTCTCCGTAAAAGGCGCAAAAGCCCCCAGCCGGGATCAACCGGACCGAGAATACCGTTTCATGCTTTTTGCTTTGCCAGGTCTTGAGCAGGGGGCCGAAGCCGATCGAATATTCGCGCACCGGGATCCCGGTCATCCGGGCAGCAATAAAATGGCCCCATTCATGCACCGTGACCAGGATCCCCAGCAGCACCAGCGCCGCCAGGACATAAAAAATCGTCATAAGCTCTCCGTATCGCTCAAAGCTTCAAATAATCCCTGGCTGCCCGACGCGCCAGGCGATCCGCCTCGTAAATATCGGCGATCTCCTCCGCAGGCAGGACGCCAAGACGGTTCAGCGTTTCTTCGACGCAGGCGTATATGCTGCCAAAGGGGATCAGCCCCTTCAGGAAGGCCGCCACGGCTACCTCATTGGCTCCGTTCAGCACGCAGCAGCTCGCTCCGCCCGCGTTCAGGGTCTCATAGGCGAGCCTGAGCGCAGGAAAACGCTCCGGATCGCCCGGCTCGAAGGTCAGGGAGGACAGGGCAGCGAAGTCCGGCGCGGGAACGCCGCTCTCCAGCCGCTCCGGATAGGTCATCGCGTACAGGATGGGCACCCGCATGTCCGGCACGCCCAGCTGGGCCAGCACCGCGCCATCCTCAAAGCCGATCATGGAATGGACGATGCTCTGGGGGTGCACAACGGCCTGGATCTGTTCCGGCGTAACGTCAAACAGCCACCGGGCCTCGATGATTTCAAGCGCTTTGTTGAACATGGAGGCGGAATCTACGGTGATTTTGGCGCCCATGCTCCAGGTCGGGTGACGAAGCGCTTCTTCCAGGGTCGCTTTTTGGATGCGCTCCCTGCTCCAGGTGCGGAACGGACCGCCGGAGGCCGTCAGGAAAATGGTTTTGACCTTGTTGGGCCCGGCTGCCTGAAGGCACTGAAAAATCGCGCTGTGCTCGCTGTCCACCGGGAGCAGCGTGGGCCCGTCCTCATTGGGCCCGCATGCGTCCATGATCAGGCGGCCGCCCGTCACCAGCGTCTCCTTGATGGCCAGCAGCAGGCGTTTACCCGCCTGCCGGGCCGCCCAGGCAGCCCCAAGGCCCGCGATGCCCACGATCGCGTCCAGCACGTCGTCGGCCTCACATTCGCGCACCATCTTTTCGAGCTCATCCCGCGCATAAAACTGGCAGAAGGAAAGGTCCTTAGGAATCTCCCCCAAATCAGCCCCGGTCAGGCAGGCAGCGGGACTGCGAAAAGCACGTACCGCCTCAAACAAGGCTTCCCGATTCGTGTGCGCCGAAAGCGCCGCCACCCGGAAGCGGTCCGGATGGCGACTGACCTCGTCCAAAGTTTGGCGGCCGATCGAGCCGGTCGCCCCCAAAATCGCGATGCTTCTCATATGCCGCTTTGCCCTCACCCCAGGTTGAGGCCCAGGTAATAGATATAGACGACCAGGGTCGTAAAAAACACGCTGTCCAGCCTGTCCATCATACCGCCGTGTCCGGGGAAGATTTTACCGAAATCCTTGATCCCGCAGCGACGCTTGACCAGAGAGGCGAATAGATCGCCCACCTGGCCGATCACCCCGCCGATCAGCCCAAGCAGCAGCATATGCCAAAGGGGAGGCGTCTGCGTAAAGAAGGAATAAACGACAGTCAGCAGCAGGGCGAAAAAAACGCTGCCGGCAAGGCCGCCCAGCGCGCCCTCCACCGTTTTCTTGGGGCTCACGGCCGGGCAGAGGGGCTTGGAGCCCCATTTTTTCCCGACAAAAAGCGCCATCGTATCCCCCATCAGCGCCACACCGAAGGACATCAGGATAAAATAGGTCTGCATCAGCCGCTCCGGATGCTGCTGGAAGGACAGCATGCACATGCCCGGCATCAGCACATTAAACAGCGGCAAACAGGAATACAGCAAGTCCTCCAGCACCGGCTTGGGCCGGAAGATCACATGACAGCAGGTCAGGATACAGGCCACGCCGGCCAGCAGCACCACCAAATACGCGGCGTCCGTCCATAAAAACAGGGGGATGCTGATTCCGACGCACAGCCAAATCGGCCATTCGACCGGATGATTGTCCGCGTTGCGCAGCGCCCTGTAAATTTCAAACACGCAAAGGCACAGCGCGATCATAAACAGCACGGAAAACACGATTCCGCCCATGTATACCGCGAAGCCCAGCAGCACGACGAGCGCAATGCCCGTCAAGGTCCTTGTGATCAAGCCGTCCGTCCTCCAAAACGTCTGTCGCGCCGGGCATACGCCTCCAACGCCTCATGATAATCCTCCAGGGTAAAATCGGGCCAAAGCTTTTTGGGAAACAGGAATTCCGCATAGGCGCTCTGATACAGCAGAAAGCCGCTTAAGCGCATCTCCCCGCTGGTTCGGATCAGGAGATCCACGTCGGGCAGGCCCGCCGTATACAGCTCGCGCTCAAAGGCCGCTTCGTCGACCTCCCCAGCACTGATCTCGCCAGCCTCCACCCTTTGGGCCAGCCGTCTGGCCGCCCGCACGATCTCCTGCCGCCCGCCATAGTTGAGCGCAATACAAAGGTTCAGCCCCGTGTTTTCTTTTGTGCGCGTCTCGGCCAGCCGAACGGCCTCGCGCTGAGCGCCCGGCAGGCCGTCCTGGCCGCCCAGGATGCGGATGCGCACATTGTTTTGATCCAGCTCGTCGATCTCAGAGGTAAAATAATCCAGGAGCAGCTGCATCAGGGCGCTGACTTCCGCCTCGCTGCGCCGCCAGTTTTCCGTAGAAAATGCAAACAGGGAGAGCGTGTCTATCCCCAAATCGCTGCTCTCCCTGATGATCGCCCGGAGGGAC
>JAFUHB010000006.1 GCA_017469085.1 Clostridia bacterium | reverse complement strand
GTCGCTCTGCTTATCCTTGTTCTCAAAATACTTGTTGATCGCGTAGTTCTGGATACCGGCCACGATGTTGGAGGTTACCCAATACAGGGCGAAGGAAGCGCTGGAAACCAGGCAGAAATAGACCGACAGGATCGGGAAAAAGTATTTCATGAACTTGTTCATGGACTCAGCCTGGCTCTGCTGCGCGCCTTCCTTTTTCGCGCTGCTTCCGGTGGTCTGCATGGTGCGGTTCATGACGATCTGCGTCACGGCGGACAGGATGGGCAGGATCAGCAGGCCGTTGTAATTGGCGTATACATTGACGTTAAACAGGAACAGTACGTTCAGGTTGCTGATCGTGGTGGTCAAGGCCGCCTGATAGGCCGGCTGCAAAGTGGCGGCGTTGTACAGCGTGGTGGCCAGCGCCTGCAGATTGGTGTCGCTTGTGACGGCCAGCAGGCCCTCCGTATAATCCGGTATGTTGGCGATGATCGCGTTCAGCTGATCGGGGGAGAGGGAGGAAATTACTTTGATCCAGGTGTCCCGGTTTACGATCGCCGTCAGGCTGTTCAGGGTTGGGACGGTCGCCGCGAAGGGGGAGTCGGTCACCCACAGGTTTTTGATCCAGAACCAACCGGCCAGCTCCGGCGTATCGCCCGCGATATAGGTCAGCACCTGCTGGATCAATTGCTCGTTCGCCATGGTGCGCATGGCCTCGAACATGATCCAGAATACCGGCAGGGTAATCAGCATCGGCAGGCAGCCGGACATGGGGTTGTAATTCTCTTTCTTGAAGAGCTCCATCTGCTTTTGCTGGAGCTTTTGCTGGTCATTGGCGTATTTCTTCTGCAGCGCGTCGATCTTGGGCTGCATTTTCTGCATTTTCAGCATGCCCTTGCGATTTTTGATATCCAGGGGCATCAGCACGAGACGGATCAGGATCGTAAAAATTACGACCGACCAGCCGTAGTTGGCGACGACGCCGTAGATCGCGTCGAGGATGGGGCGCAGTATATTGCTCATCTTTCAGTTTTCATCCCTTCTGATGACCGCTGCGGGCAGCTCCGGGACGGGGTCGTATCCGCCCCGGCACATCGGATGACAGCGCAGCAATCGTCTCACAGCCAATCTGGAGCCCTTGGCGGCGCCGTATCGCTCGACTGCGATCGCGGCATATTCCGAGCAGGTCGGCACGAACCGGCAGCAGCCCGGCTTTAGAGGGCTCACATTTCGCTGATAAAATCTAATGGACGCAAGGAGCGCGCGTTTCATGGGGTTTCCTGAAAAAGATTGTGCTTGCGGAGCACATATCGTAGGGAACGGAGCAGCGTTTGGTAATCGGCCTCTGCGGCCAGGGGACGGGCCGTTACGATATACAGCCCGGGCTTCAATTGGGGGATCAGCGTGGTAAACGCTGCCCGCAGCCGACGCTTGACCAAATTCCTGGTCACAGCCTTCCCGACCTTTTTGCTGACGGAGAAGCCGACCTTCAGACGGCCTGATTTCAGATAAACGACTGACAGCTCACGAGCCGCCTGATTTTTCCCTCTGCGGTAGACATACTGAAATTGACTGTTTTTGCGGATACGGAACTGCTTCTGCATCCTGATCTCCTGCGGGCCGCAACAAATATTCCGGGCAGACCGGCGCGTCGCTCGATTCAATGATCAGCCCTTCATAAACCAAGAGCCCGCCCCCTTTATGCAATTGGCAAAAGCGGGGCGGGCTAAGCCATCGTGGTATCGGATCAGACGGTCAGGCGCTTGCGGCCGCGAAGACGGCGACGGGCAAGCACGCGGCGGCCGTTTTTCGTGGACATCCGGGCGCGGAAGCCGTGCACCTTGCTGCGCTGACGCTTTTTGGGATGATAAGTGGGACCCATAATAACACCTCTTCTTTGTAAGGTCGATGATGGTTGAACGAATCAGCGCTTGCTGAACTGAGGCGCGCGGCGGGCAGCCTTGAGGCCGTACTTTTTGCGCTCCTTCATGCGCGGATCGCGGGTCAGGAAGCCGGCCTTTTTGAGCGCGGGACGCAGCTCGGGGTTGGCCTTGCACAGGGCGCGGCTGATGCCGTGACGGATCGCGCCGCTCTGGCCGGTCAGGCCGCCGCCGGTCACATTGACCAGCACATCGAAGCCGGACACGTTGCACAGGTTCAGGGGCTGACGCACGGTCATCTTGAGGGTTTCAAGCCCGAAATAGTTATCGATATCGCGCTTATTGATGACGATCTTGCCATCGCCGGTCACGAGACGGACGCGGGCCACGGCAGACTTGCGGCGGCCAACGGCATGGAAATCAGAAGTTGCCATAAACGTTTATCTCCTTTACCTTGCTATCACTTGATCAGTTCCAGCGCTTCGGGCTTCTGGGCCTCGTGATCGTGCTCTGCGCCCTTATACACATACAGCTTCTTCGCCATCTGACGGCCGAGCGGGCCTTTGGGCAGCATCCCGACGATCGCGTGCCGAACGGCGAATTCTGGCTTTTCAGCCATCAGCTTGCCGTACTTGGTCTCCTTGAGGCCGCCGGCATAACCGGAATGATGATAGTAGATCTTCTGGTCAAGCTTCTTGCCGGTCAGGCGGACCTTATCGGCGTTCAGGATGATCACATAGTCGCCCGTGTCGATGTTGGGCGTATAGGTCGGCTTGTTTTTGCCGCGAAGGATGTTGGCAACCTGGCTCGCAAGGCGGCCCAGCACCATACCATCCGCATCAACCACATACCATTTGCGCGCGTCCTTGGCGGACTGCACGGTAGCCATATAGGTATTCAAGTGAGTTTCCTCCTGTTTCATAGCGGATAATCAGATGAAAGGAAAATTTGGTTTGTCTCAAGATGATGGTCGCATCTTTTGACGGATGTCTTAGCGGTCCCGGGGCTAACGGAGGCCGTTGACACACCGATTATTTTAACATAGCGAAAAAACGTTGTCAATTCTTTTCCGGAGCGTTTCTGGGGCCAAACGGCTATTTTTGGGGAAATATTTTTGAAAATAAGACGTGACGTCAGGTGAGTCCCGTCACGTTATCGCCCAGCACGGCGACGACGATCACCTTGGGCTTATCGGGCAGGCCCAGCACCGGGAACAGGCTGCTGTGAATGGCGGTCGCATGATTGCCCTGCACGACGTTCAGGTCGCGTGATTCGGCCAGCAGCATCGCGCCGGCGATATAGGAGCCGGTCGAGCCGTTCTTGTTGAAGGGCATGCAGCGCGCGCCCTTGCCCGCGCGGTTCTGCGGGTCGAACATGGCGCCGGGGATCGATTTGCCGAAGCCGGCCTCGGTGATCAGCACCACCTCGTCCATGTTCCCCAGCATGCCGGCCAGGATCACCGCGTCTCCTTCGTCCAGCTTGATGCCCCGGACGCCCGTGCCGACGCGGCCGATCGAGGGTACGTCATTCAGATCAAACCGGATCGCCATTCCTTTTCGGGTGACAAGCAGCACGTCGCCCGCAGAGGCGCGCAGCACGCTCAATACCTTGTCCCCGTTTTTCAGCGTGACCGCGCCGAACTTGGAGCGCCTTACGCGATACTCTGCGGCGGCGCTGCGCTTGACCATACCGTTGACCGTGACGAACAGATAATCCTCGCCCTGCGCGCCGTCTTCCTTTTCAGTCAGGAACAGGCCGACGCAGGCTTCGCCCTTTTCCAGCCCAGGCAATATGCCGGACAGGGACACGCCGCGGTCCTTGGGACGACATTCCTGAATTTGGGCGGCGCTCAACTGATGGCAATTCCCAAGATCAGTCATGAACAGCAGGCTGGAGGCCGTATCGCAGGGGATCACGCAGGCGGGCTTGTCCGCCGCTTCGCTCCAATCCAGCTTTTCATAGACGCGGGGCTCATAACGCCGCAGGAGTCCCTTTTGCGTCAGCACCACGACGGTGTCCTCTGGAAGCGGCGCTTCTTCTTTTAAGTCAAGCGCCGGCGTCTTTTCTTCCTGAAGCAGGGTCGTCCGACGCGCGTCTCCGTATTTTTCGGCGATTTCACGAAGCTCCCTGTCGATCACGCCCAGCAGCTTCTTTTCGCTCTTTAAGATACCCTCGAGGGTGCGGATGGTCTTGAGAATCTCCTCGTACTCCTTTCGGAGCGCAAGGATTTCAAGGCCGGTCAAGCGCTGGAGGCGCAGGTCCAGGATCGCCTGGGCCTGCACGTCGGTAAAGCCGAAGCGCTCCATCAGGCGCTGCTTGGCCTCCTTGCCGGACTTGCTGGCGCGGATCAGCGCGATCACCTCGTCCAGGTTGTCGACAGCCACGATCAGCCCCTCCAGGATGTGGGCACGGGCCCTGGCCTGGTCGAGGTCATACTGCGTGCGCCGGGTGACGACGGCCTTCTGGTGCGCGATAAAGTAATCCAGCACCGTGCGGATCCCCATCAGCTTGGGCTTCCCGTCCGCGATGGCGAACAGGTTGACGCCGAAGGTGACCTGAAGATCGCTGTATTTATAAAGATAGGCCAGCGTCTTTTCGGGATCAGCGTCCTTCTTGAGCTCGATCACCGCGCGGAGGCCTGTGCGGTCGCTCTCATCGCGGATATCGTAGATACAGCCGAGCTGCGCCTTCTTTTCCTCGCTGAGCTTCAGGATTTTCTCGAGCATCTGGGCCTTGGAAACGCCGTAGGGTACTTCGGTGATCGCCAGCAGGGTGCGCCCCGCGCTGCCCTTTTCGATCTCCACCCTGGCGCGGAGCGTCAGCTTCCCTCGGCCGGTTTCATAGGCTTGCCGCAGCTCCGGCGTATCCAACAGCACGCCGCCCGTCGGGAAATCCGGCGCGGGCATCACGCGCATCAGGTCGTCGGTCGTCGCGTCCGGATTTTCGATCACGACGCAGGCCGCCTCGATCGCCTCGCGTAAATTGTGCGGGGGTATGTTGGTAGCCAAGCCGACCGCGATGCCGGACGCGCCGTTGACCAGGAGATTGGGATAGCGGGCGGGCAGAAGATCGGGCTCCTTCAAGGTATCGTCAAAATTCAGGCGAAAGGGGACGGTGTCCTTTTCAATATCCCGTAGCATTTCCATTGCCAGCGGGGCCATGCGGGCTTCCGTGTAACGCATCGCCGCGGCGCCGTCGCCGTCGATGGAGCCGAAGTTGCCGTGGCCGTCCACCAGCACGCCGCGCATGGAATACGGCTGTGCCATGCGCACCAGCGCGTCGTATACCGAGCTGTCGCCGTGGGGATGATATTTACCCAGACAGTCGCCGACGATGCGGGCGCATTTGCGGTGCGGCTTGTCCGGCGCAAGGCCCAGCTCGCTCATGGTATACAGGATGCGGCGCTGCACGGGCTTGAGGCCGTCCTCGACCCGGGGTAGCGCGCGCTCCAAAATCACGTGCTCCGCGTAAGGCATGATGCTCTGGGGCATCACTTCCTCCAGCGGCATCTGTATGATCGTGTCCTGATAGGTCGGCTCGGCCGGTTTCCTGGGCATAGGGCTACTCCTTATCTGTTAAACGCTGTACATGTTATAGAGGCTGTAATAGAGCCCCTGCTTTTTCATCAGTTCCTCGTGGCTTCCGGTTTCCTCCACGCCTTTTTCGGTCAGCACCCAGATCACGTCGGCGTTGCGGATGGTGGTCAGCCGGTGGGCGATGGTAAAGGTGGTGCGGCCCTTGGCGAGCTCCTTCAGGGATTCCTGGATATAATGCTCGCTCTCGTTATCCAGCGCGCGGGTGGACTCGTCCAGGATCAGGATGGGGGGATCCTTCAGAAAATCGCGCGCGATGGACAGTCGCTGCTTCTGCCCGCCGGACAGCTTGAGGCCCCGTTCGCCGATATAGGTGTCGTATCAGTCGGGAAGCTTTTCGATAAATTCATCGGCCCCGGCTCGCTTGGCCGCGCGGATCGCGTCCTCCCGGGTCGCGTTCAGGTCGCCGTAAAGAATGTTTTCGACGACCGTGCCGGAAAACAGGTAAACCTCCTGCTGCACCACGCCAATGCTGCGCCGGAGGGAGCGCTGGGTGACGTCCCGCACGTCCTTGCCGTCTACCGTGACCCGGCCGCCCGTTACATCATAAAACCGTGGGATCAGGCTGCACAGCGTCGTTTTTCCGGAGCCGGACGGCCCGACTACTGCGACGCTCTGCCCGGCCGGCACCCGCTCGCTGATGCCGGTCAGCACTTCATGCGCATGATCGTCATGATAGTGGAAGCTCACGTCCTCAAAAGCAATCTCGCCCCGGACGTTCGTCAGTTCCTCGGCGTTTGGATGGTCCTCGATATCAGGCTCCACATCCATGATCTCGCAGAAGCGCTCGAGCCCCGTCAAGCCCCGCTGGAATTGCTCGATATAATCGACGATCCGGCGGATGGAGGTCAGCAGCGTGCCGATGAACAGGAGAAAGGCCACGTAATCGCCCGCGGTCAGCTGCCCGGCCCGCAGCAGCAGCGCGCCGACCACCATGACCAGGATGTACATCGCGCCCTCAAAGGAGCGGGTGACCGTGCCAAAGCCCGCCATCGCGATATACTGGCTGATCTTCGTTTTGAGGATCCCCGCGTTATTGACGGAAAATTTCTCGCTTTCCCGCTCTT
Organism: Clostridia bacterium; assembly: GCA_017469085.1. Lineage (GTDB taxonomy): Bacteria > Bacillota > Clostridia > Christensenellales > Aristaeellaceae > UBA4246. The sequence goes on along the minus strand of JAFUHB010000006.1, from coordinate 1,329 downwards.
CATTGGCAAAGGATTTGACCACCCGCACGCCCAGCAGGCTGTCCTCGATCCGGGCGTTCATTTCGCCCACCTCGTTGCGACATTCCTTGAAGGCCTGCCGCATTTCCCGGTTGAATTTCCGGAGCAGGATGATCATGACCGGCACCAGGATGAACACCATCAGCGTGAGCCAGACATTCATGCGGACCAGGATGATGAACGAGACGATGATTTTGACGAAGGCGATGAAAAATTCCTCGGGGCAGTGATGAGAAAATTCGGCGATCTCAAACAGGTCGCTGGTCAGCCGGGCCATCAGCTGGCCGATCTTGGTGTCGCTGTAATAGGCGAAGGACAGCTTTTGCAGATGCCCGAACAGGTCGGCTCGCATATCCGTTTCAATGTGCGCGCCCATAAAATGCCCGCGGGACTGCATGTAATAATTCCCCGCGGCGTCGATCACGCGGAGCAGCAGGTAAAGCAGGCCGAGCTCCAGCACCCAGGAAACCGTGAGCGTATCCGGCGCGGCGGTCGCGCGGTTGGTGATCGCCCGCACGATCAGGGGGAATACGATCTCACACACCGTCGTCATCGACGCGCAGAACAAGTCGAACGCCAACATCCCGCGATACTTTCTGAAGTAGGGCAGGAAGCGTGCGAACAGTTTTTTGACCGGCATTTGCTGGCCGGATTGTTTTTCAGACATGGGTCGCTCCGAATCAGAAGTTGCGGGTCAGGTCGTAATGCTCATAAAAATCCCGTCGGAAATCCAGAAAACGGTCCTCGGCGATCGCCTGGCGGATATCCTCCATCAGCTTCAGCAAGAAGCGCAGGTTATGGATGCTGGCCAGCCTGCCGCCGGTGATTTCGCCCGCCTTGAGCAGATGGCGGATGTAAGCGCGGCTGAAATTCTGGCAGGCGTAGCAATCGCAATCCTCCTCGATCGGCCGAAAATCCTCGGCGTAGGTCGCGTTGCGGATGACCATGCGGCCCTTTCGGGTAAACACAGTCCCGTTGCGGGCGATCCTCGTGGCCAGCACGCAGTCGAACATGTCGACGCCGCGCAGCACGCCCTCCAGCAGGCAGTCCGGCGTGCCAACGCCCATTAAGTAGCGCGGCTTATTTACCGGCATATAGGGCATGAAGGCGTCCAGCATCTCATACATGACGGGCTTGGGCTCGCCGACGGACAGCCCGCCGATGCCGTAGCCGATCATATCCATATCAGCCAGCGTTTTGGCGCTTTCGATGCGGAGGTCCTTATCAAACGCGCCCTGCACGATGCCAAACAGGGCCTGATCCTTGCGGGTGTGATGCGCCTGGCAGCGCTTGGCCCAGCGATGGGTGCGC
>JAFUHB010000005.1 GCA_017469085.1 Clostridia bacterium | reverse complement strand
GCATCCATCACAACGGGCTGGGCGGCAAGCCGTCCTGCAACCAGGAGATCCGGGCGTATCTGGAAGCGCAGGCGGCGACGCCCTTTGGGGGGCCGTGGTTCAACACCCTGCTGAAGGGGGACCGGCTGGCCGTCAACATGACCCGCTATACCGGCGACACGCTGGACCCGCAGGCCATGACGCAGGCGGAATGTCGGCTGCGGGAGGATATGTTCGCGCTGATCGAGCTGCTGCGCTCGCGCTACCCGGAGTTCGCGCATTGCGCTCTTTCCTGCTCGGCAGTGTCCGCCGGGGCGCGGGAGGGGCGGCATCTGCGCGGCCTGTACCGGCTGACCGGGGACGACGTGATGGCCGGCGCGCGCTTTGACGACACGGCGGCCCGCTGCGCCCACATCATCGACATCCACGACCCCCATCGGACGACGCAGACCATCGAGACGCCTCCCCGCGCGGCGGATATCCCCTACCGGGCCATGGTCAGTCCCGCCTCCGACAACCTGATCGCCGCGGGACGACTAATTTCCGCCGACGCCCGCGCCCACGCCTCGCTCCGCGTGCAGGGCACCTGCATGTCCCTCGGCCAGTCCGCCGGGCTGGCGGCCGCCATGGCCATCAAAAATCAAGCGGACGTCCGAAGCGTCCGCTGGAAATATGATGCGATGAAGCAGCTCGAGGGCAATGCCGCCGGCCGCTGAGCCATGCCATCATCAAAACAGCGCCGCGCCCGATCGGGATCCCGAAGATCCACGGTCGGACGCGGTATTGACATATCCGCTTATAATGCGTTCTCCAGGCATTCCCTTGCGGCCAGCAGGCAATCGGCGGCCTCATCCACCAGGTCCACCGTTTCATCCTCCGGCTCGGGCTCGGCCTCCAGCAGGGCCACGACCTCGTCCAGCTCGCCGGAAAGAGCCGTCAGCCCCTCCAGCAGCTTTTCCAGGCGCCGCTTCGCGATATCGTTCATTGGGCATCCTCCTTTTCCAGCCGGCTCAGGGCCCAGGCGGCCAGGCAGCCGACGATCAGGCAGAGGACGCAGGCCGCCCAGTTGCCGGGCGTCGCAATGGCGAAGCAATCCCGATTCTGGTACAGGAGCGCCACCGGCGAGCCGATCACCAGCCCGAAGATCGCGCTGAAGGTGTCGGCGGGATATTTTTTCAGCAGTAAGTTCATAAGCCGGGCGATAAAAACGATGCCCAGCAGCAGGCCGATCACATAGGGCAGCAGGATCGCGAGCGCCGAAAAATCGCCGTGGCGCAGCTCGTTCATGGCGTTGATGACCGAGTTATAGTAGCCCAGCAGCATCAGCACCATGGAGCCGGACACGCCGGGGATCACCATCGTGGCGGAGGCGATCGCGCCCAGCGGGATCATCAGCAGCATCGTGCCGAAGGAATGGTCCACCGTCCGGGCCTCGGGGGCGGTCAGCATGGGCAGCACCACCACCAGCGCAAAGAACAGCACGAACAGCACAACGCCCAGCGCCCCCGCCTTCTTCATATCGACCCGCTTATAGATGGCCGGAAGTCCGCCCAGGATCAGGCCGATGAAGGCGAAATTGGTGGGCAGGCGGGTCAGCGGGATCTCCGCGGCATCGGTGCCCAGGAGGCTGCCGATCAGCGCGGCAAAGGCAAACAGACCGATCAGCACCCCGATGATGATGGGCAGCAGATCCTTAAAGGACTTTTTGAATTGCTTGACGATATGGTTGACCGCGTAGATCACGCGGTCGTAGATCCCCATGGAAACCGCCATCGTGCCGCCCGAAACGCCGGGGATGATATTGGAAATACCGATGACCACTCCGCGCAAAATATCCAGGACCCAGTTCAGCATAAGTGTTTCATTCCTCTCTTATGATTCATCCAATCAGCCGCGCGCCGTTGATGACCAGCAGGCTGCCCACGCCCATGATGACGGCGGCCAGCAGCACGCCCAGCATCACGGCGACCACGCTCGACTTAAAATCCATATCCAGGATGCTCGCGGCCAGGGTGCCGGTCCACGCGCCGGTGCCGGGCAGCGGGATGCCAACAAACAGCAGCAGCGCGATGAACAGCCCCTTGTCCGTGGCTTTGGCCCGCAGCCTTTCGCCGCCCCGATGCCCTTTCTCCAAACACCAGCGGAAAAAGGGACCGATCCCCTTTTTATCCGCGCCCCATTCCAGCACCTTGCGGGCAAAAAAGAAGATGATCGGCACCGGCAGCATATTCCCCAGCACGCAGACGGCGTAGGCCGGGAGCGTCGGGATGCCGCTGGCGAGCGCGTAAGGCAGCGCGCCCCGCAGCTCGACCAAGGGCACCATGGAAATCAAAAACGCGAGCAGATATTGAGTCAGCATACGATCCCTTCCCGGACGCCGCGGCAGCGGCCCCCGCTGCTTCTTTAGGATGCGCAACCAGCGCGCGGCACGCAGCCTGACCAGTATACCCCGCATCGGCGGCGCTGTCAAATCTCCGCCGCTGATTGTTTCCGGTCGCCGGCCTCCTGCCGACGCCGCGTAACTATTCACCTATTCTGAAAAGACTCGGCCAAGGAATGAGAGGGGGAGCGTCGAGGGGGGCACACCCTCGACTGAGATCCGCAGCAGGGACGGAAGCCGTGCCCGCCATTGGCGGAAAAGCACGGGTGGAGTCCCAATGAGCCACAGAGCGCTACAAGCGACAGCGCAGCAGCGTGACAATGGCGAATTGAGGGCGCAGCCCATGTGCGGTGCGAGGACCAAATCGCGCCAGCGATTTGTACCTTGCGCCTTTTCCGCCCGGGAGGCCCGAAGGGCCGAGAGGAAAAGGCGTCCAAGGGGTGGCGTTGGCGGGGGAAGGATTCCCCCGCCAAATGTTACTATGCAGCCGTTAGGCTGAATCAGTAACGACGCCGCAGCATCACCTGCCGGCCGCATTTCCCGGTCAAATGCTCGACGGCGATTTCCACACAGTACATCCGCCCGGCGGCGATCACCTCGTCCGTTTCCCGCTGACAGTCCTCCGGATAGTCGGGGGAAAATTTATCGCCGATCCAGCCCGCGATCCGCCGCAGGCCGGCCTCGTCGTCGACGATCTGCGCCCTTCCGAACGCGATCACGCTGATATAGGCCGTCGTCCGCTCCCTGGGCATGACCTCGTCCTGGGCGATCACGCAGAAGGACACCTTGTCGTTCCTGCGCAGGGCGTCGATCTTGTGGCCCTCCTTCGCGCAGTGGAACGCGATGACGCCGTCCTGATATACATGACTGACCGGCACGGTATAGGGATATCCGTCGTCCCCGTATACCGCCAGCACGCCGGAGGTGGCGTCCCGCAGAATTTGTTCGCACTCCGCCTGCGAAAGCTGCTGCGCTTTGCGCCGCATTTCCCTGAACATCCGTTTTCCCTCCTATTGCGTCGATTGGATCCGAGTTGTCACCGGCGATCCCCTCACAGATCCCGGTAGAAGAACACGTTGGCGCTGTTCTCCTGGCTGGTGCCGCGATAGCTGCGGTTGTCAAAGCCGCCGATCTCAAAGCCGTGCTTCAGGTAAAACAGGCAGGCGGACAGGTTGGTATCCTGGCCGATGGTGTACACGCCACGCAATCCAAGCCTCCGCGCCTCCTCCATGCAGCCCTCGATCAGCTGGCCGCCGATGCCCTGACCGCGCAGATCGCCGTTCACCTTCAGGTCGTCCAGGTACAGGTATTTGAACCATTCCTCCCGCAGCACCGCCACCCCGACGCAGACGCCCTCCCGGTACGCGCCGAGGAAGATGCCGTCGTCCTTCTCCACGTCGTAGGGCTCGTCGGGGAAGCAATCCTGGCCGACGGTTTCATGCTTCTGAACCGTGTACGACCATTTTCCCTCTTGTAAAGCGGGGATCAGCCGTCCCCACAGCTGGAAGGGCTGGTTGGGCAGGCGGGCGTCGCTGCCGTGCGCCGCGTCGATCCGCCTGATCTCAATGTCGCTCATGATGTGCCTCTCTTTCGGACGGTCGCGTTTTTCATTGCATTTCCACACACGGCGACCGCCTCATCTTATTATATCGATTCCCCGGAAAGAATCAAGGACCCCGGCAAAACGCGAGGTCCCTGTGCAGTGAAAACGGTTTGGCATCCGTCACGGCTTTCCCAGCGCGGCGAACATGCTCTTTTTATAGGCCTCCACGCCGTTTTGGTCGAAGGGATTGACGCCCAGCAGGCGGGCCGAAACGCTGACGGCGGCGGTGAAGAAATAGAACAGCTCGCCGAACGCGCGCTCATTCAGGCGGTCCACGGTCACAACGGAGCAGGGGATATCCCCCGCCTCATGCGCCGTCAGCGTGGCCTGCTCGGCGGCATGGTTGATATCGGCAAAGTCCCACTGATCCAGATAATCGAAGCGGTCGCCAAAGCCGGGGTCCGCGGGTACCGGCACGGAGGCCTCGGGATCGTCCACGTGCAGGAAGGTCTCGATCACGCGGCGGGAGCCCTCCTGCATGTACTGGCCCATGGAATGAAGGTCCTCGGAGCAGTTCATAAAGGCGGGGAAAATGCCCTTCCCGTCCTTGCCCTCGGTTTCGCCGAACAGCTGCCGCCACCAAAGGGAGAAGTTCTTGAGCCGGGGCTCGAAGGAGGTTAGCACCTCGATGTCAAACCCGGCGCGCAGGCAGGCGTTGCGCCAGCAGGCGAACAGCAGGGCGTCCTGATTTTCGCCGCTGCGCAGCGCCCGCTCCACGGAGGACGCACCGGCGATATAGGCATCCACATCCAGGCCCGCGGCGGCGATGGGCATCAGCGCGACGGGCGAAAAGAGCGAGTACCGGCCCCCGATCGGCTCGGGGAAGGGCAGGAACAGGCAGCCGTTTTCATCGGCGATCTCATTCAGCCTGCTGCCCGGCGTGCCGGTCAGGATCACGCGGCGCGCCATCTCGGCGCTGTCGTAGCGCTGCTCCATCCACTTGCGCAGCAGGCGGTAATGGCTGCCGGGCTCCAGCGTTTCAAAGTTTTTGGCGATCACGCCGATGTAGACGCTCTTGCCCTCGAGGCCCTTCAACTGCCGGGCAATTTCATGGGCGCTCAGCGTCGTACCCATCCACACGATCTCGATCCCCTTGGCGCCGATCGCTTCGATCACGGCGCGGGAGGCGTGGTTGGAGCCGCCGATGCCGACCACCACGAAGGCGTCGGCCCGCTCCCGGATCTCCCGGGCCTTTTCCTTGATGGCGGGCAGCGCTCCCCAGGCCGAGCCCTCGGCGCTCAGCCAGCCCAGGAAGGGCAGGTACGGGGACTTTCCCCCGATATATTCCTGCCAGTAGCCTTCCGCCTCCGGCAGAAGCTTTTCCGCGTCAAAGCGGCGCAGACGTCCCCGATCTACGCGGATCATTTCAGATCCCCTCCTTCCGATATTGCTCGGCCATCTCCTCCAGGGTGACGGGCTTCACCAGCCGCGCCTTGCCCAGCATACCAAATTCAATGATCAGCGAACCGACCGCTTCCCGCACGCCCTTTTCCACGGCGTCGGTGACGGCGCGGACCGCCTCTCCCCCATCGACGCCGAACATGACGGTGTCCATGATGGGCGGCAGGAAGGCGCGGGGGTCAAAGGCGGCGGGCTTCTCCTGAAGCAGGCGGTAGATCTCGCCCACCGGGCCGGCGTCCCGCAGCTCCGGCCGCTTTTCAAACAGCTCGCGCAGGTTGCGGGTCACCGCCAGACGGATATCGGTGTCCACGTTGATCTTGCCGATCCCGCAGGGGATGGCGGCCTTCAACTGGTCCAGCGCGATGCCGTAGGCGTTGGTGATGGCCCCGCCCAGGGCGTTGATCTCCTCCACAATATACTGGGGCACGGTGGACGAGCCGTGGCTGACCAGCACGCCGTCGATGCCCTCGTGCATCATGCACTCCTTGATGGCGGTAGCGATCTCCTTGCGCAGCTTCACGTTTTTGCCCTTGCTGGCCCCGTGCATGGTGCCGTAGGAAATGGCGAGCGCGTCCACCTTGGTGGCCTTGAAAAAGCGGATGGCGTCCAGCGGGTTGGTGTAGGTGCTGTTGGCGGAAAACACGTGGTCCTCCACCCCGGCCAGCACGCCGAGCTCGCACTCCACCGTGACGCCCCGCTCATGGGCGTATTTCACGACCTCGCGGGTCAGCTCCACATTCTGCTCGAAGGGCAGGCTGCTGCCGTCGATCATGACGCTGGTGTAGCCGCCCGCGATGGCGGCCTTCACGCTGTCCATGTCCCGCCCGTGATCCAGATGCAGGGCGATGGGTATCTCGCTGTTCGCCCCGTACTTTTTGACGGCGTCCCCGATGTTCTTGGCCCCGCGGAGCTTATCCTCGACGGTGGCGTTCATAAAATCTGTCCGTCCGCCCATGAAGCCGTTGGCAAGGTCCGCTCCCTGCAGGATTGCCGGAGCGCGGAACATCTCATGCGTCTCGATCACGGCCTTCGCCTGCGCGACCGCGTTCACGTTGAACGCGCCCATCGCATAGCCGTTCTCATAGGTCGGCGCCAGGATCGCTTTCATCGGTACGAGCATGGTTGATCAAATCCTTTCTTCATAGCGTGGTTTGTTACAAATCCAGGATAAAGCCAGCTAACCCAGCCTGTGTCGATTATAGCGGCCGCGGCGCATGATGAAAAGGAGGAAAAACTATCATACCGGACGATCCGGCAAAACGTTCATCGCTCTGGATCGATCCTTCCTTCGATCCAAAGCGGCCGTAGGGAAAGAAAGAAAACAATCAACTGTGATCCTCACGCCGTTTCCATTCCCCAATTCTATTAAAAAAATGATTTTGGGGAATACGCGTTGCATAATCGTAATATCAAACCCTGATAAAAAAGAGAGTGCCTCTTTCGGAATCACTCTCCTTACGCACGTTCCCCGCTCCGCAACCTTGCCACCTGATGTCAATCCGGCAGCTCTTAAGAATCCCTCACGGCATCCAGCGGCACCGCTTCAGCGAAGCCTGAAGACGCGCCAATTCCTCCGCTTTGGAGAAATTCGCCGACTGTACGTTCTGCCCGGCGACGGCCTGATACATCTCCTCCACGGAATGGGCAAGGAGATAATCCGCGGGCAGGGTGACGTCCGGCCGTCCGCCCTCGGCTTTCGCCGACCGGATATCTTGGCTCACATGGATTTCGCCCTCCGGCAATCGCTCAAACCAATTTGACTGCCCCTGGATAACCGTGAGGAAAGGCTGCATCGGCGCATAGCGCTTTCGTTTTTCCGCCCACGCCTCCGCGTTTTCATTTGTCACCATGGGGAGGGGCGTATCGAGCCCGCCTGCGTCGCCGCCGGCTCCATTTGCCCAGTATGCTTCCCTGTGCAAATACCAGGCTCCCTGAGATCGAAAAAGCGCTTCCCATTCATAGTCATGCCCGTTTTCGTCCTCAAAGATGGGCAACAAGCATTCCACGCCGGCGGGAGGCTGCCTGAGCCAAGGCGTGTTGAGTTTTACGCGCACGGAGGCAATCGGGGCATCTGTTCTGTTTAAGGAAGCGGTTGCCTCCGGCCGCTTTTCCTCCGCCGGGGTTTCATGCCGCATTTTGACCTTTGTTCTTTTGAAAATTCCCATATCGCCGTCCCAGATGAATGAAGGTCGATGATCGAAATATTGCTTTGGCAGGGCCGAGAAGGACTTGCCGT